>DASXYS010000137.1:0-17438 GCA_036502365.1 Amycolatopsis sp. | reverse complement strand
GTCCAGTCGGACGTGACCACGGAAGCGTGCTGCTTCGCCAGGTCCGCCACGCGCTGGTTGGCCTGGTCGACGGTCGGGTTGTGGTCGTCGATCGCGGGCGACACGTTCTGCCCGTCGGTCATCACCACGTAGTAGTGGTTGGCGTCGTACCAGCCGGGCCCGGTCTGCGTGACCCACGCATTGGCGTCACCGTCGAAGACCACGAACCACGGCTTGAGGTTCGCGGTGTACTTGTCCCGCGGGTCGCCGCCGGCCGCGCCGTGCACGGTCGGGAAGATCTGGACGTCGCCCAGCTTCCCGGCGCTCTTCTGCGCCAGCAGGTAGTTCGCGTACTCGACGTCGGTGTGCAGCGTGTCCGTGGGGTTCTGCTCCTCGACCGTGCCCGGGATGATCTCCGTCAGCACCTTGCCGCGCAAGGAGTCCACACTCGGCCAATTGTCCGCTTTGGACGCATCGTCGAGCGTCGCGTAGCTGCCGAGCAGGTCCGCGGGCTTGAAGACGGCGCCGCCGAGGTGCGCGCGGAACGTGGCGTCGAGCTCGTCCGGGCCGAGGCCGCCGTTGTCGGAGAAGCCCGGTTTCATCTCCAGCTTCAGCGTGAGTGGCGTGTGCCCGGGGTGCGCGGCGAGCCAGATCCGGATGTCGTCCAGGCAGTTGTCCAGATCCTTGTTGGTGCCGCCGGAGTACAGGTCGGCCGCCGAGGACGCCGCGACGCAGTTGTTGGCGTTGCCCAGCGGGTTGGAGTGGCTGACCTTCCACTCGTGCGTGATGATGTCCGGCCAGACGTCCAGCTCGATCAGCGACGAGCCGTTGTCCAGCGCCTGCGCCAGATACGGGTACGCCGCGGGGTCGTAGGTGTTGTGCACGCCGACTGTCGTCACGTGCGAGATCTTCGGGCTGTCCGCGTTCGCCGCGGTCGCCCCGGTCAGTGCCGCCGCGACTAGCGCGCCGACCACCACGACCACTGAGGAAATCTTCATTCGGACCCCTTCGCCCACCGGTAGTGCAATGGCTTTCACACTGTGCCACCGTGATGGACTGTGGATGAAGGACAGCTGACCAAATGGACTAGACCAGAAGTCGGAACGTGCCATGACTGAAAATCCGGCCCCGCCCTCCGCGCTGACCATCGCCGGCTCCGACTCGGGCGGCGCCGCGGGGCTTCAGGCGGATCTGCGCACGTTCCTCACCTGCGGGGTGCACGGGCTCGTCGCCGTGACCGCCGTGACGGTGCAGAACACGCTCGGCGTGCACGCCCGCACCGACATCCCGCCGCACATCGTGGCGGCGCAGATCGAGGCCGTCTCGACGGACATGGGCGTGGGCGCGGCGAAAACGGGCATGCTGGCGTCGGCGGAGATCATCCACGCGGTGGCGGCGGCCTGCGACCGCGCGGAGATCGGGCGGGACGCGAAAGTCCCCTTCGTGGTCGACCCGGTGGCCGCGTCGATGCACGGCCAGCCGCTGTTCGACGACGCGGGCCTGTCGGCGGTGCGCGAAGAGCTGCTGCCGCGCGCCACCGTGCTGACCCCGAACCTCGACGAGGTGCGGCTGCTCACCGGCCTGACCGTCACCGATCGCGAGGGCATGCACACCGCCGCCGTGGTGCTGCACCGGCTGGGCCCGAAGTACGTCCTGGTCAAGAGCGGCCACCTCCGGTCCGACCCGGAGTGCGTCGACCTGCTCTTCGACGGCTCGACGTTCGTGGAGCTGCCCGGCCGCCGCTACGAGACGCCCCACACCCACGGCGCGGGCGACACGATGGCGTCCGCGCTGACGGCCGGCCTCGCCAAGGGGATGTCCGTGGTGGAGGCCGCCCGGTACGGCAAGTGGTTCGTCTCCCAGGCTGTCGAGCACGCCTACCCGATGGGCGCGAAGATCGGGCCGGTGTCGGCTTTCTGGCGGCTGGCCCCGGAGGAACGCTAGGAGTCAGGCCTCGTCGGAGAGCAAGGCCTCCAGCGCCGGCAGCGCGGCGGTGAGGGCCTCGCGGTCCTCGGGGGCCAGCCGGTCGAGCCGCCGGTTCAACTCCTGCACCCGGGTGGACCGGACGCCGGAAACGAGCCGTTCGCCCTCCTCCGTCGCGCGGGCGAGCCAGGCGCGGCGGTCGACCGGGTCGGACTCGCGCGTCACGTAGCCGGACTCGACGAGCGTGGCGATGATGCGCGACATGGTGGCCGCCGCGACCCCCTCCTTCGCCGCGAGGTCGCCGAGGCGCAGCTGCCCGGAGTGCACCAGGGTGGCGAGTGCCGAGATGGCGCCGTGGCCGGGCCCGGGGACCCCGGCCTGCCGCAGTGATCGGGAAAGCCGGCCGACCGCGAGGTACAACCTGCCCGCGACATCCTGGACCGAGGTGAGGGTCACGGCTGGCTCCTTCTGCCGCTTTGCCCGCCGCTGGTGCGCCGGAAAGGTGCCGTCAACCATACGGCCTGACCGTGCTCGATCCGCGTTAAACGCGGACTAAATCACCGCTCTCCACACTCGACGCGGTCCGAACGCACCCATCTGCTTACCTCTTTACCCCCGGCTGGTTGATGCACAGTGGACACGCCCGTCTCAGCGGGGCGGGCTGGACGCGTGGGCCCAGAACCGCTGCGGCACCCGCCCGGCGCCGTGGGCCAGGCGGCCGGCCACCACGGCGGAGCGCATCGCCGACGCCATGCGCTCCGGGTCGGACGCGCGGGTCACCGCCGTCGACAACAACACGGCGTCGCAGCCGAGCTCCATGGCCAAGGCGGCGTCCGAGGCGGTGCCGATGCCCGCGTCCAGCACCACGGGGACCGAGGCGCGCGAGACGATCAGCTCGATGTTGTGCGGGTTCCGGATGCCCAGCGCGGTGCCGATCGGCGCGCCCAGCGGCATCACGGCGGCGCAGCCGGCCTCCTCCAGGCGCAGCGCGAGCACCGGGTCGTCGTTTGTGTACACGAGCACGGTGAAACCGTCGGCGGCGAGTTGCTCGGCAGCGTCCAGCGTCTCGACCGGGTCGGGCAGCAGGGTGCGGTCGTCGGCGTGGACCTCCAGCTTGATCAGGTCCGTCTCCAGGGCCTCACGCGCCAGCCGCGCGGTCAGCACGGCCTCGGCGGCCGTCCGGCAGCCCGCGGTGTTCGGCAGCAGTCCGATGCCCAGGCGCCGCAGCAACGCGAGCACGCCGGAGCCACCGCCGGTGTCCGCCTTGCGCATCGCGACCGTCGTCAGCTCCGTGCCGGACGCGACCAGCGCCCGCTCCAGCACGGCGAGGTTCGCCGCGCCCCCGGTGCCGATGATCAGCCGCGAAGACAGCTTGTGCGCGCCGATGACCAGCTGGTCCCCGTCCGTCATGGTCAACCTCCCTGGACCGCGGTCAGCACGTCGATGCTGGCGCCCTTCGGCACCAGGGAACCCGCCCACGCGCCGCGCGGGACGACCTCGCCGTTCACCGCGACGGCCACGCCCTGGCGCGCGGCCCCCTTCGCGTCGAGGACGTCCGCCACCGTGGTGTCGTCCGGGAACTCGCACCAGCTGCCGTTGACCTTGATCTCCATCAGACTCGCTCCTTCTCCAACAGACGGGCGGGCGTGGCCGCGCCGATCTCGTCCGGCGGCGGCTCCCCGGCCAGCCACGCGACCACGGCGTCCGCGGTCACGGGGGCCATCAGCAGCCCATTGCGGTGGTGCCCGGTCGCCGCGAAGACGCCTTCGCCCAGCTCCCCGACGTACGGGAGGGCGTCGTGGCTCCCGGCCCGCAGCCCGGCGGCGATCTCGACCAGCTCGTACTCGGTGATGCCCGGCAGGATCCGTTCCGCGCCCTCCAGCAGCTCACGCACCCCGCGCGCGGTGACGGCCTGGTCGAATCCCGCTTCGTACTGCGTCGCGCCCAGCACCAGCTCCCCGTCGGCACGCGGGACGAGGTAGATCGGCCGGCCCTCGACCATCGCGCGCACGGTGTACGGCGGGGGCGGCAGGCAGCCGCGACGCGGGCGCAGCCGCAGGATCTCACCTTTCAACGGCCGGACGGCGGACTCCAGCAGCGGGTGCAGCCGCCCGGTCCAGGCCCCCGCGGCGAGCACGACCGGCCCGAGGCCGTCGACGCTCTCCACCCGTGTCCGGCGGAATTCCACCCCGCGCCGAACGCACGCGTCGAACAGCGCGGTGAGCAGTTTGCGGTTGTCCACGGCCAGGTCACCTGGCACGTGCAGGCCACCTCGGACGGCGCCGATGCCCGGCGCGAGCCGCCGCGCCTCCCGGCCGGTGAGCTGCTCGACGTCGCGGCCCAGTGAGCGCAGGTAGCCGGCCAGGATGTCCAGGTGCCCGGCGTCGGCGCTGTCGAACGCGACGACGATCGTCCCGTGCCCGGCCAGGCCCGGGTCGGTGCCGTCGGCGGCCAGCTCGCGGGCGAAGGCCGGCCAGCGTCGCAGCGACTCCTCGCCGAGGCTCAGCACGCGCTCCTCGCCGGGCCACGCCTCGGTCACCGGCGCCAGCATCCCGCCGGCCAGCCAGGACGCCCCACCGCGCGCGGGCTCGGGGTCGAAGACCGTGACGTGGTGGCCGTGCCGGGCCGCGCGCCAGGCCGCGGACAGCCCGATCACACCGCCGCCGACGACGCTCAGGTTCTCACTCAAGGGGATCACGCTCCCTGCGCCGGCATGACCCGGATCAGGTTCCACGGTCGGAGCGGCAGCTCCCTCTCAGCCCGTGTCCCGGGCTCCCGTGCGGACCAGTCCACCGTAGCGCGCGGGTAACGTCGCCGCCATGCCCGCCTTGACCGGAGACCGGATCCGCGCGCGTCTGGCCGACGCCCGGCTGTACCTGTGCACCGACGCCCGCGCGTCCCGCGGCGACCTGGCCGAGTTCGTCGACGCCGCGCTCGCCGGCGGCGTCGACATCGTCCAGCTGCGGGACAAGACCAGCGGCGTGCCGCTCGAAGCGAAGCAGGAGATCGCGGCACTGGAGGTGCTCGCGGAGGCCTGCGCGCGGCACGGCGCGCTGCTGGCCGTGAACGACCGCGCGGACGTCGCCCTCGCCGTCGGCGCCGACGTGTTCCACCTCGGCCAGGACGACATCCCGGTGCCGCTGGCGCGCCGGATCCTCGGCGAAGACGTGGTGATCGGCCGTTCGACGCATTCCGCCGAACAGGCCCGGGCGGCCGAGGCCGAGGACGGCGTGGACTACTTCTGCACCGGCCCGTGCTGGCCGACGCCGACCAAGCACGGCCGGTTCGCCCCCGGCCTCGACCTGGTGCGCGCGACCGCGGCGGCCGGGCCGCGGCGGCCGTGGTTCGCGATCGGCGGGATCGACCTCGAACGGCTGCCCGAGGTCCTCGACGCCGGCGCGTCGCGGATCGTCGTGGTCCGCGCGATCACCGAGGCCGAGGACCCGAAGGCCGCCGCCCGGACGCTGCGGAGCCGGCTGGGCTGAGCTGCCGTCAGGGGCTCGCGTTCGTCGGCACGGCGGCCCTCGACTGGGGCTGGCTCGTCTGCGGCTGCGACGTCCCGGTGCTCGGCGCCGAGGTCGACGGCGGGTTGCTGTCCGTCGTCGGCGAGGTCGAGGTGCTGGACGAAGTGGGCGGCTGCTCCGAAGACGTCGGCGTGCTGGACGACGTCTCGGTCGGCGGCGCGGTGTTCTGCGTCGTCGGGGTGGTGTCCTCGCGGTTCTGCTGCTGGCTGGTGTCCGGGTTGTGGTAGAAACCCGCACCGGCCTTGCCGTTCGTGGCGCCTTCCAGGCCGAGCATGAACACGATCGCGATGGCCGTGGCCACCACGCTGGTGCCGACGATCAAGGGCCAGCGCAGCTTCCGGAGCTTGTCGACCAACGAGCCGGCCGGCTCGGGCTCGGTCTCGCCGGCGCTGGGGTTCTCCGGACCGGTGAGTTTGGAGATCCGCACCGTCGGCATCTCCGACGGGTCGGCAGGGACGCGGGTGGACATGTACATGGTCGGCATCTGGGCCGGGTCTTCCACCGGCTCCAGGCCGCCGACGCTGGTGCCGCGCCGCTGCCCGGCCGTGGCCAGCACGGAGCGGGCCTTCAGCGCGGCGTCGCGCGTGCGCTGCAGCGAGCGCAGGTACAGCTCGCCGCCGACGGTGGTGACGATGCTCGCCACCCCGGCGCCGACCACGGTCCCGGCCACGCCGAGGGTCGAGCCCAGCAGTGCCGCCGTCACCGCGGCGAGCGCGGCGGCGAGCACCGGCGTCAGCCGCAAACCCTTCTTGGCGTCCTGTCCGGACGTCTTCTCCTGCTCCTCGCTCATGATCCCGATCCGCTTGTCCCACCCAGTTTTTTTCCTCGTTGATTCCAACGTGTAAGTCGTCTGGGGAACTCCCTTCGTTGCCCAGAGGTGAGCGACGCCACGTTGACTATCCATAATGGACGGACTAACGCTCACATTCTCCTGACATAATCGGCACATGCGACTCGTGACGATCTCCGATATAGAGGCGGCCGCCCAGCGCGTGGCGGGCACCGCCGTGCGTACGCCGCTGCTTCGCCAGCCCTGGGTTTCCGGTGAGCTGTGGCTGAAACCCGAGAGCCTGCAACAGATCGGCGCGTTCAAGATCCGCGGCGCGTACAACGCGATCGCCGCTCTCGACGACGCGGACCGCACTCACGGCGTCGTCGCGTATTCGAGTGGTAACCACGCGCAGGCGGTGGCGTACTCGGCGCACACCTTCGGGGTCCCGGCCGTGATCGTCGTGCCGGACGTGGCGCCTCGGCTCAAAGTGGACGCCACCCGCCGGTGGGGCGCGGAGGTCGTGGAGGTGCCCATCGCCGAGCAGGCCCCGGCCGCGCTGGCCATCGCCGAGGAGCGCGGGCTGACGCTGATCCCGCCGTTCGATCACTCCGACGTGATCGCCGGGCAGGGCACCGTCGGCCTGGAAATCGCCGCCGACCTGCCGGACGTCGACACCGTCCTGGTGCCGGTGAGCGGCGGGGGCCTCGCCGCGGGCATCGGCACGGCGATCAAGGCACTGTGCCCGGACGCGAAGGTCTACGGCGTAGAGCCGGAGCTGGCCGCGGACTCGGCCGAGAGCCTCCGGGCCGGGCACCGCGTCGAGTGGCCGATGGAGCGGCGCGCCCGGACGATCGCCGACGGCCTGCGCGCGCAGCCCTCGGACCTCACGTTCGCGCACCTGCGGGCGGTGCTCGACGGCATCGTCACGGTGACCGAGGACGAGATCCGCGACACCGTGCGCGCCCTCGCGCGCCACGCCCGCCTGATCGCCGAGCCGAGCGGGGCGACCGCCACCGCCGCGTTCCTGCACCACTCCGGCGAGCTGCCGGGCGGGCGCACGGTGGCCGTGGTCTCCGGCGGGAACATCGACCCCGCGCTGCTGGCGGAGCTGCTCGCCTAGCAGGGCTCGTGAGTGTTCATGCCGGTACTAACCGTCATGAACACTCACGAGGCCTTCACCGGGCGGACGTGGGTCGGCGGGCCTTCGACCCCGCAGTGGAAGCATTCGCCCGGGTGCGGCGACTCCTCGGCCGGGTGGGCGGTGGCGGACCCGGTGCCCTCGGCCTGGGCGGTGTCGAGGTCGGCAGAGCCGGTCCCGGTGCGGCCGGCGCCGAGCACGCCGTTGTGAATCCCCAACGCGATGAGGCCGCCCGCCACCGCCAGCACGGCGCAGATCAGCAGGGCCATCCGCCAGCCCGCGGTCAGCGCGACCGGGTCCCGGTAGGCGGAACCGGTCAGCCCGGCCGCGGCGGGCAGCACGGCCACCGCCAGAAGTCCACCCGATCGGGCGATCGCGTTGTTGACCCCCGAGGCGACGCCGGCATAGCGGTCCGGGGCGGCCGCGAGCACCGTCGCGGTCACCGGGGCCACCACCGTCGCCAGGCCGAAGCCGAACACGACCACGGCGGGCAGCACCGAGCCGAGGTAGGACGAGCCGGGGCCGACGCGCATCAGCAGCAGCATCCCGGCGCCCACCACGATCGGGCCGACGACCAGTTGCAACCGTGGCCCGATGCGCTGCGCGAGCGCGCCGGAGCGGCCCGAGAGCAGCAGCATGATGATCGTGATCGGCAGCCCCGCGAGCCCGGCCGCGGTCGGCGAATAGCCCAGCGAGACCTGCAGCTGCATCACCATCAGCATCAGCACCCCGCCGAGCCCGGCGTAGACCACGAACGTCAGCGCGTTGGACAGCGTGAACGTGCGGTCGCGGAACAGCGAAGGCGGCACCAGCGGCTCGCGCGAGCGGTGCTGGAGCCAGACGAACGCGCCGAGCCCGAGCACGCCGACGACCAGCGCGACCAGCACGATCGGGTCGCCGATGCCGCGGCCGGGCGCCTCCACGAGCGCGCCCGTCACCCCGGCGAGCCCGAGTGCGCCGATCGCGGCGGCGCCGAAGTCCGGGTGGCCGGTGGCGGCCGTGTCCCGCGACTCCGGCACGTAGCGGCGCGCCATCAGCACCACGATCACCGCCACCGGCAGGTTGATCAGGAACGCCAGCCGCCACGACCAGACCTGCACCAACAGGCCGCCGACCAGTGGGCCGACCGCCGCGGCGATGCCGCCGAGCCCGGACCACGCGCCGATCGCGCGGGCCCGGTCGTCGTGCGCGAACGAGGACTGCAGGATCGCCAGCGAACCGGGGGTGAGCAGCGCGCCGCCGATGCCCTGGAGAATCCGGAACGCCACCAGCATCTCGGTGGACGTCGCGGCGGCGCACAGCCCGGAGGCGACGCCGAACCACACCACGCCCACGAGGTACACGCGCCGCCGCCCGTAGCGGTCGCCGAGGGAGCCCGCGACCAGGATCAGGGCGGCCAGCGCGAGCAGGTAGCCGTCGAGGATCCACTGCAAGCCCGCGACGGAGGCTTGCAGCTCCTCGCCGATCCGCGGCAGCGCGACGTTGACCACACTGCCGTCGAGCATCGCCATGCCCGAGCCGAGGATCGTCGTCCAGAGCACACCCCTCGCCATCGGGGTGCCCCAGCGGATCCCGGTGGCTTCGGCCGCGGTCACCGGGCACGTTTCAGGTTCATGCGCACACGGTGGCCCGGCGACGGTGCGGGCGCAAGCGCCCGAATCGGGCTTACGGAAGCAGCGTGGTGACGAACTTGTAGCGGTCGCCGCGGTAGATCGCCCTGGCGAACTCCACCGGCTTGCCGTCGGTGGCGAACGAGTGCCGGGTCAGCATCAGCACCGGCATGCCGACGTCCGCGCCGAGCATCTCGGCCTCCTGCGGCCCGGCGAGCGAGGTCTCGATCGTCTCCTCCGCGCGCTCGAGCTCGACTCCGTAGTGCTCGCGCAGCACCGCGTACAGCGAGCCGCCCGCCGTGATGTGCTTGCGCAGCCCGCGGAACCGGCCGAGCGGCAGGTGCGTGGTCTCCACCGCCATCGGCTGGGAATCGGCCAGCCGCAGCCGCCGGAGGCGAAGGATCTTCGCGCCCGCTCGGATCGCCAGCAGCTTCGACAGCTCGCCCTCGACCGCCAGTTCCTCGACCTCGAGCAGCTTCGACGACGGCTTCAGACCCTGCTTGCGCATGTCCTCCGTGTACGACGAGAGCTGGAGCCGCTGCGCGAGCTTCGGCTCCGCGGCGAAAGTGCCCTTGCCCTGTACGCGGTGCAGGCGGCCCTCGGCGGTCAGGTCCGCCAGCGCCTGGCGCACCGTCGTGCGGGACACGGTGAACTCGCCCGCCAGCGCCCGTTCCGTCGGGATCGGCGAGCCCGGCGGCAGGGCGTCGAGCAGATCCAGCAGATGCTGCTTCAGCGCCCAGTACTTGGGTTCGCGCTGCCCGCGCATACCCGCCGCTGTCCCCGCCTCACCCGCGGGGGATGTTTCCAACATGACCGGCTCCCTCACAACGCGCCACATCCGGCGTCAAGAAACGTACCCTTCACCACAAACACTCCGCCCGGCTAGCATTGGTCTAGACCTGACCGCACGCCGCTCAGCACACCCGGGGCCTCCGGTCCCGGCGGAGAGGAAAGTGATGACCCAACAACATCCCGGCGAGCACATGGCCGCGGAAATCTCGGAGCAGCCTGCCGTACTGGCCGGGCTCGTCGAGCGGCAGGCCGGAATAGCGGAAGTAGCTGAAAGGATTTCACAAAACCCCCCGCGTTTCGCTCTGCTCGCCGCCCGTGGTTCCAGTGATCACGCTGCGTTGTACGCGAAGTACCTGATCGAGGTACTCCTTGGCCTGCCCGCAGGTCTAGTGTCGCCGTCCACCGCAACCCTTTACGGCGCGCGCCCGGATCTGCGAGACGTGCTCTTTGTCACCGTAAGCCAAAGCGGCGGCTCGCCGGACCTGATCGAGGTCACCGAGGCGGCGCGGCGGCAGGGCGCACTGACCGTCTCCGTCACGAACACCCTGGACTCGCCGCTGCGCGCGGCGGCGGAGCTGGGCGTCGACATCGGCGCGGGCGTCGAGAAAGCCGTCGCGGCGACCAAGACGTACTCCGCGACGCTGCTCGCCCTGTACCTGTTCATCGACGCCATCCGCGGCGGCAAGGGTGCCGACGCGGAGAAGCTGGGCGAGCTGGCGCAGCAGACGCTCGACGGCGCGGCCGAGGGCGTTCAGCGCGCCGTGGACCGTTACCGCTTCGTCGACCGCGTGCTCACCACCGGCCGCGGCTACTCGTACGCGACCGCGCTGGAGGGCTCGCTGAAGCTGGCCGAGACGAGCTACCTCGCGGCCCGCGCGTACAGCGGCGCGGACCTGCTTCACGGTCCCGTCGCGGCTGTCGACGGCGAGACCGCGGTGCTCGCGGTCACCAGCGCCGGCCAAGGCGGCCAGGCGATGGCCGAGGTGCTCGACGCCGTCAGCAGGCGCGGCGCCGACGTGCTCGCGGTGGGCTCGGCCGCCGCGGACGTGCCGGCCGCGCTGCGGATCCCGGTGGCGCCGTCGGCCGAAGAACTCGCGCCAATCCTGGAGATCCTGCCGATCCAGCGGATCGCGCTGGGCCTCTCGCTCGCCCGCGGCGGCGACCCCGACAGCCCGCGCGGGCTGCTGAAGGTCACCAAGACCCGGTGAGCTTCGTCGTAGGCGTGGACGCCGGCGGCACGTCGACCCGGGCGATCGTGGTCGACGCCGCCGGCGTTGTGCTGGGCTCGGCCTCCGGCGATGGCGCGAACCCGAACGCCCACTCGCCCGAGGTGGCGGCCGGCCGGATCGCGGACGCCATCGCGGCCGCGCTCGGCGGGCGGACGGGCGTCGTCGCCGCCGTGGTCGGCATGGCCGGGGTGAGCAAGCTCTCCGACCCGGACGTCGCGGCGGTGTTCGACGCGGCGTGGCAGCGGATCGGGCTCGGCGGCGTGGTCCGCACGGTGGCCGACGCCGAGGTCGCGTACGCGTCGGCGACTCCGGCCCCGGACGGCACCGTGCTCGTCGCCGGCACCGGCTCCATCGCCTGCCGCATCCGCAAACGCCGCACCGCGGCCAGAGCGGGCGGCTACGGCTGGCTGCTCGGAGACGAGGGCTCGGCCTACTGGCTCGGCCGCGAAGCGGTGCGGTCCACTTTGGCGGCACTGCGCAGCGGCGCCGACCTCACCGGGCTGCCGGCCGCCGTACTCGCGGCCGCGGCGGGACCGTCCGCTGTGGACTCTGCCGCTTCCGGTCAGCCCACTTTCCACATCGGACCCGTCGCAACGGAGGCGGACCGGGTCGCCACCGCGAACGCGCTCATCACCAAGGCCAACGCCGAACCGCCCGTGCGGCTGGCCCGGTTCGCCCCGCTGGTGAGCGCCGCGGCGACCGCCGGAGAGCCCGCGGCGGCGGAGATCGTTGCCCGCGCGGCCGATTTCCTGGTCTCGCTGGCGCTCGCCACGCGCGAGCCCGGTGAGTCGACCCCCCTGGTTCTCGTGGGCAGCGTGCTCGCCGAGGGCAGTCCGGTCGGCGCCGCCGTGCGGGCCGGTCTGGCCGGCCTCGACGTGCTGACCAGCTCCGACGGGGTGCTGGGGGCCACCTGGCTGGCCGCGGTCGACGCGTGGGGCGAGACGGCCCGGCGGCCCGGCCCCTGGTGAGTACGACCGAAAATTCGTTCAAAGAGCCGAAAGCGTCGACTCAGGCCCGGTGATCCGGGTACCGTAGGCACCGGCCCCCGGACCCTCCCCCCTCGCCGGGGGCCGCCTTATGTCCTGGGTCGGTCGCCCGCCCCGGGTTCCTGGGCCAGGCGCAGGCCCGGATGCTCCGGCGGCAGCGACTTGTACAGCACCCAGCCGCTCACCGCGACCGTCGCCGCCACCAGCGGCCACGAAAGCACGGTGCGCGCGACACCGAGCACGACCACCTGCCCGGCCCACCACAGCAGGCCGTAGACCACCACGCGCAGCAGGTACTGCAGCACCCACACCCAGCTCGCCCACGAGTAAGCGCGCAGCAGCGCGGGGTCGCGGCGCCAACGGGTCTTCTGGCCGACCAGCAGTCCGACGATCACGCCGAGCAACGGCCAGCGCACCACGATGCTGGCCGCGAAGAGCAGCGCGCTCGCCGCGTTGGACAGCAGCTGAAGCAGGAAGAAGTCCTCCGCGCGCCCGGTGTGCAGCGCGATCAGCGCGGCGATCACCACCGCGGCGAGGCTGACCACCACCGCGCGCGCCTTGCCGCCGCGCGCGACCCGGTAGCCGCCGAGCAGCACCGCGACGACGATCGCGACGCCGGCGCCCCACGCGATCGAGCGGCCGGACGCGAGCCAGCCGACCACGAAGGCGGCCGGCGGGATGCTCGCGTCGATCGCCCCGCGCCGGCCACCGAGGATCTGCGCGAGCGATTCGCGCGCTGGCGTCGTCTCGTCGGTCACATTCACAGCCTGCCGGATCTCGGCCGGAGCCTCCCGGCCGGGAGACCTTCACCACATCAGGTGTCCGATTAGGCCCCCTGCGAGCGGTTCACGGGGCTACCGAGTGGTGAAGTTTGGGTAATACGGGGGCGAATCGGACCGACAAGGGAAGAGACTGTGACTTCCAGCTGAATCAGGGGTGGCTTCCGGGAAGGATACGGGGACGTCCGACTGTTAGTTGGGGTGTACAACTACATGTCGGGGGCAGGCGCGGCATGACGGGAAGGGGAACCCAGCGTGTACGGAATCGACAGTTACGTGGCCATCGGTGACAGCTTCACCGAAGGCCTCAACGACGGACTGCCGGACGGCTCCTTCAGGGGCTGGGCGGATCGGCTCGCGGAGGTCCTCTCCGGAGGTGAGCCTGGTTTCCAATACGCCAACCTGGCCCTGCGCGGCAAGATGCTCGACGAGATCATCGACGAACAGCTGCCGATCGCGCTGGAACTGAAGCCCGACCTGGTCACCCTGTGCGCCGGTGGCAACGACATCATCGTGCCGGGCGCGGACGTCGACGCCGTGGCCGGCCGGCTCGAGGCCGGGGTCGCGAGGCTGCGCGCGGCCGGCATCCCGGTGGTCATCTTCAACGGCCCCGACACCAAGTCCCTGTCCGTGATGAGCGTGCTGCGCGGCAAGGTCGGCATCTACAACGCGCACCTGTGGGCGATCGCGGAGCGCCACGGCGCGAAGATGGTCGACCTGTGGGCGATGGAGCCGCTGCACGACCGCCGCGCCTGGAGCGACGACCGGCTGCACTTCACGCCCGACGCGCACCACCGCATCGCGCTGCACACTGCCGAGGTGCTGGGCGTGCCCGTGGACGAGGACTGGCGCGTGCCGTACCCGGCGAGCACCGAGCCGGCCACCTGGATCACCTCCCGCCGCTCGGACCTCACCTGGACCAAGGTGCACCTGCTGCCGTGGATCCGCCGCCAGATCAAGGGCGAGTCCATGGGTGACGGACTGTCACCGAAGCGGCCGCAGCTGTCCCCGCTCGTGCAAGCGGAGGCGGCCGCGCTGGAAATCGAGGTCCACAACTTCCGCGACAACGCCGCCGCGTCCTGACGCCGTTTCCCCTCCTCGGCCGGCCCTCTCGCCCTCGCGAGGGGGCCTTCCGCGCAGGAAGGGCCACCCGAACGGCGGCGGCGACCAGGTCGCCAAGGTGCGTGCACCGGCCTATGGTCCCTTTATGTCCGGTGCACGCGGCTGGCTCCGCCTGATCCCCCTCGCGGTGGTCGTGACGGCCCTGCTCGCGGGGCTGGCGACGTGGGTGAGCGGGTCCGGCATCGAGTCCGGCCTCGGTGCCCGGTCACGCTCCGCGCTCACCGCGGCCGGGATCACCAGCGGCGACGTGACGTTCTCCGGCCGCGAAGCGACGTTGTCCGGCTTCCCCGCCGAGCAGGCCGGCCGCGCGCTCGGCATCGTCCAGGGAGTGGACGGGGTCGAATCCGCGCAGGTTTCAGGCGGCGGCACACCGTCCACGCCCGCGCCGTCGCCGAGCAGCGCCCCGTCCACCACGGCTCCGCCGCCGAGCCCGACCACCACCCCGACCACGCCGTCCGCGCCGCCGACAGACCGCGCCGGTGTGCAGGGCGAGCTGGACAAGCAGCTCGCGAGCACCCCCATCACGTTCAAGCCGGACAGCGCGCAGCTCACCGACGACGGCGAGCAGGCCGCGCGCGGAATCGCGAAGCTGCTTTCGGCCGCGCCGGACAACCTGCGCTACCGCATCACCGGGCACGTCGCCGACGGCCCAGGCGGACGGGCCGCCGCGCTCCGGCTCGCGCAAAGCCGCGCGCGGACCGTCGTGCGGCTGCTCACGGACGAGGGCCTGCCCGCGAACCGGCTCCTCGCCCGCGGCACCAGCGTGACCGCGCCGGGCACCGCCGGCTCCGGCGACGGCGACCGGCGCGTCGAGATCACAGTCGAAGAGAGGTGACGGCGGATGCTCTGGCTCTTCGGGCAGATCTGGCTCTGGTTGCTCGTCGCGTTCCTGCTCGGGGCCGCGGTGATGTGGCTGCTGATGCGCGCGGCGCGGCCGAAACCGTTGGCAGAGCACGAAATCCACGAGTACGACGAGGCGGATGAGGAACCGCTCGACGTGCCGGCGCCGCTGGAAGCCGAGCGGACGCAGTACATCCCGGTCGGCCGTTACGACCACGACGACCAGCAGCAGCCCGAGCGCGTTTACAACGACTACCCCGAGGTCGACCCGGACGAGCCCTACGAGCCGGAGGACCACTCCGAGGGCCGGCTGCCGGAGCCCGAAGCGCGCCTGTCGGGTGATCTCGGCTGGCCCGCCACGGCGGAGACCGACGCCGAGACGACCGGCGAATGGCTGCGGACGGACCAGCCTTCACCACGGCGGCCTGGGCGCGGTGGCTGACACCCACCTGGTAAGTTCGGCTACGCACTGTGAGCGGGAGCCGGCGAGCCCCGGACGAGGTCAGGAGGTCCGATGGCGCTCCCGCACTGGACGCCGCAGAACCTGCTGCCGCCGGGCCGGCACCCCGCGGACCTGGCCGATGTCTACGAGCGGCTGGTCTTCGACGCGCCGTACCAGAACGAGCGCGAGATCCTGTTCAGCGCACTCAACAGCTACCTCGGTGTCGCCCGCCGGGTGATCTCGTCCGGGCGCGCGTGGGTCAGCGGCGCGTTCGTGACGCGGACGGCGCCACACCCGCCGCAGGGCCTCGACGTCGTGCTGATCCCGGACGAGTGGGGCGCGCTCAAGCGGCTCGACGACCACGGGCGCACCGCGTTGTACGGCCTGCTCACCCTGCGCGGCATCATCGTCGGGCAGCCCGCGATGTACCTCGACCAGGTGCAGCCGGTCGGTGGTTTGCTCGACGGCTTCCTGTGCCGCCCGGGGGACGAGGACGTGTGGGAGGCCGTGTGGGCCGACGGCGGCAAGGGGTTCCCGGAGATGGTCTGGTGAGGAACGAGTTCCGCCGCATCGCCGACGAGGTCCCCGGTGGCACCTGGCTCGACGACCTGGCCCGCGCGTCCGCGATGGCGGCCAACGCGAAGTTCGAGCGCACTTCGCGCTCGCCGCTGCTGCACGTCTCGGTGATCGGCGAGACGCACATAGACGCGTACACCTTTTCCGACATCAGCCGCGCATTGCAGGACGCGACGGCGAAGATCGGCCACATCATCCGCAATCCGTCCAATGAGGTCACGTTCGTCCAGCAGGCCGACCGGGACAAGGCGCCGCTGATCCAGCGCGGCCAGGCGGGCAACGCGATCTTCTTCGGCTTCCCCGAGCCGGCGCTCGACGACGCGCTGATCCACGACGGGATCGAGACGCTGTCCGAGCGCGCAGTGAAGGAACTGTGCGACTTCCTCCCGGCGAACGGCTCCGACGACGGCGCGCTCGACGCCGTGCTGCTGCAGCGCGACACGGTCCGCAACGCGGTGAGCGACGTCGTCAACGCGGTCAGCAAACACGCCGGCATCGGCATGGCGCTCACGCCGACGGCGGGCGAGCAGCTGACGCGAAGCATGACCACCGAACAAGCGCGGGTACTTCAGGGCAGCCTGCGTGAATCGCGCGAGGCCGTCGGCTACGAAACGGTGAGCGGGCGGCTCGACGGCGTCCGCACGCGGCGGCGGATCTTCTACTTGGAGCGCGAGTCGGGCGGGACGATCCAGGGCGCGGTGGCGCCGGACCTGCTGGACCAGATCAAAGAGAACCTCGACCGCCCGGTGACGGCACGGCTGCGCGTGGTGCGCACGACCACCATCGACGGCCGGCGCGGGCGCCCGGTGCACGAGCTGCTGGAGATCACGCCCGAAGTTAACCTCTTCGATCATTGATTGACTCCCGCCGGCATTCACCACTGTGAATTCCGTGTGGATTTCACCTGCCCTGCGTACGCCCTATTTTGATCATGGCTGAATGTCGTTTTCGGACACATTCCAGCAGGTCATTGCCGGTCACGGCGCCAGTAAATGACCGGAGTCCGGCCGAAGCGGTGAAATGATGACGTTTTCCAGTATGTAACGATTTCGTCTACCGCCAAGCTTTTGGGTTAACGTCGTCGCACTTCAACCCGAAGGGCCCTACGCATGACGTCCGACCCCCGGTACCCGCCTGCCCCCGCACGCCACGGCCGCACGCCCGCGCCCGTCTCCGTCACGCAGCGCCGCGCGCCGGTCAGACCCAAGCTGAACTTCTTCGCTGTGCTCGCACTGCTGTGCGGCCTCGCGGCTCTTCTTGTGGCCTTCATGCCGGACTACAACTACCTCGCGTGGCCGCTCGTGGGCCTCGGCCTGATCCTCTCGATCGTCGGCCTGGTGCTGGCCGGCCGCAACGTGATGCGGGGACGCGGCCTCGCCGTGCTCGGCCTGCTGGTGTCGGTGGCCGCGGCCCTGCTGTCCGGCACGATGCTGCTGTACCCGACGGCGTTCGGCGCGGGCGGAGCGAGCGAGCTGCACCTGCCGCCGGTCTCCGGCGACAAGCATTCAGTGGACTACGTGGTCACCTCGGCCGGCGGCGCGACCGTCCACTACGGCACGCTGAACGACCAGCGCACCGACGCGGCTCCCCCGAGCACCGATCAGTGGCACGGCAAGGCCTCCTACAACGGCGGCGCGCCGATCCTGTCCCTCACCGCCGACAGCTCGAACGCGGGCGTCAGCAACCAGATCAGCTGCACCATCGTGGTCGACGGCAAGACCGTCGC
>DASXYS010000136.1:0-3312 GCA_036502365.1 Amycolatopsis sp. | reverse complement strand
GTGACCGCGCGGTACAGCACGGCCATGTCCTCCTCACCGTGCCCGGCGGCGACGGCGGCCTCGAGGTGGGCCAGCGCGGCCTTCGCGCCCGCGACGTCGATCGCGTCCCCCGCGGCCTCCACCACCAGGCGCGCGTCCTTGGCGGCCAGCGAAGCCGGGAACGAAGCCGGGTAGTCGCCGGAAAGCATGAGGGGGCCCTTCATCCGCGAGTAGCCGACGTCCAAGCCCGTGCCGGTCATCACGTCGAAGAACAGCGCCGGGTCGAGGTCGAGGGCACGGGCGAGCGCGAGGCTCTCCGCGGTGGCGTTGGTCAGCGCGACCACCCAGCCGTTCATCACGAGCTTGAGCCGGGAGGCGGTGCCGGGAACCGGGCCGAGCCAGCGGGTGGTCGAGGCGATGGCGTCGAACACCGCCGCGGCCCGCTCGCGCACCTCGTCCGGGCCGGCGGCGAGGACCTGCAGTTTCGCCTGTTCGGCCGGGATCTTGGTGCCCATCACGGGACAGTCGACGAAAACGACGCCCGCCCGGTTCGCCGTCTCGGCGAGCTTGCCGATCCACTCGATCCCGACGGTGCTGGTCTGCAGCCACAGGGTCCCCGGCGCAGCGCCGGCGGCGGCGAAGACCTCGGCGACCGTCGGCCCGTCCGCGAGCATGGTGACGACGACATCGGCGCCGGCCACCGCCTCCCCCGGCGACGCGACGACGGTCGCGCCCTCGGCGACGAGCGGCTCGGCCTTGGCACGGGTGCGGTTCCACGCCCGCACGTCGTGCCCGGCACGGGCGAGGTTGGCGGCCATGGGCAGGCCCATGATCCCGGTACCCAGGAAAGCGACTGTGGTCATGCCGTCCATCGTGCCCGCGCCCGGCACGCTCCGCAGCTCGCCATGAAGGTGGTGCGGCGGGGTCAGCGGGTGAGTGCGGGCCAGCCCGTGCCCCGGTCCGCGACCAGTGCGTCGAAGCCGGGGAAGTCGGCCGGACGCAAGGGGGACGCAGGCGGGGCGGCGGTGGCCGGAGCCGGGTGGCGGACGCGGATGGTGACGTGGCCGGGCCGTTCGCCGCCGTCGTGCCAGTAGCGGGTGTGGGCCGGGACGCTCAGGAGGTCGCCCGGCTCGCACAGCACGGCGTGCACCCAGCGGCCCGCGTGCACGTACCAGACCGCGGAGCCGCTGACGAAGAACCGGTCCTCGTCGGTGCCGGAGCTGCGCTCGGCGACAGCGGGCGGGGTGTCGCCGCGCACCACGTCCACCGAGTGGTAGCCGACGGCGGCGGTGAGCCCGTCGAGGCGGTCGCGGTAGCCGGCCAGCACCTCGGCCTCGGCGGCGTCCGGCGCCAGGCCGGCCAGCGGCCAGCGGGCGAACCCGACGCCGTGCCGCTTCAGCTCGGCCGTGATGGTCCCCGTGTCCTCGGTCCGCAGCAGCACGTGCCCGGGCTGGTCGTCCGGCCACACCGTCAGAAGCGTCATCACTCCCCCTCGCACCGAACTCCCCTTCGCGCGGACCCCGGCTGCCCGGAAACAACCCGAGCCGGCGGGCCGGACATTCCCGCAACCACCGTTCTACGGGAGAACGTGGCGACGCTCACGGAAGTTTCAGCCCGCGGGAACTACTGGCGCTCGCCGCGGATGGTGCGCCGCAGCCGTGGCACGCGCTCGGCCAGCGTCCGCTCGCCGCCGCGCTGGGTGGGCTCGTAGTAGTCGCGGCCCACCAGCTCGTCCGGCGGGTACTGCTGGGCGAGCACGCCCTCGGGCACCCCGTGCGGGTAGCGGTAGCCCTCCGCGTTGCCGAGCTTCTTCGCCCCCGCGTAGTGCCCGTCGCGCAGGTGCGGCGGCACGGTGCCGATCGCGCCCGAGCGCACGTCGGCCAGCGCCGAGTCGATCGCGGTGACCACGGCGTTGGACTTCGGTGCGGTGGCCAGGTGGATGGTGGCCTGCGCGAGCGCGAGCCGGCCCTCCGGCATGCCGATGAACTGCACGGCGTGCGATGCCGCGACGGCCGCCTGCAGCGCCGTCGGGTCGGCCATCCCGATGTCCTCGCTCGCGTGCACCACGAGCCGGCGCGCGAGGAACCGCGGGTCCTCCCCCGCCTCGATCATCCGGGCCAGGTAGTGCAGCGCGGCGTCGACATCGGAGCCGCGGATCGACTTGATGAACGCGCTGATCACGTCGTAGTGCTGGTCGCCGTCGCGGTCGTAGCGCACCGCCGCTTTGTCCACAGTGGACTCCACGATGGGCAGGTCGATGGTCTTGTGCTCGGTGGCGCCCGCGGCGTCGGCCGCCGCCTCCAGCGCGGTGAGCGCCCGCCGCGCGTCGCCGCCCGCGAGCCGCACCAGGTGGTCGCGCGCCTCGTCCGTGAGCGCCAGCCCGCCGCCGAGGCCGCGCTCGTCGGCCAGCGCGCGCTCCAGCAGCCGCACGATGTCCTCGTCGGTCAGCGGGCGCAGCTGCAGCACCAGCGAGCGCGACAGCAGCGGCGAAACCACCGAGAACGACGGGTTCTCCGTGGTGGCCGCCACCAGCAGCACCGTGCGGTCCTCGACCGCGCCGAGCAACGCGTCCTGCTGCGTCTTGGAAAACCGGTGCACCTCGTCGATGAACAGCACGGTGTTCTCGGCGTTGTAGGTCCGGCGCCGGCGGGCCTCCTCGATGACCCCGCGCACCTCCTTGACCCCGGCCGACAGCGCGGACATCGCGACGAACCGGCGGCCGGTGGCGATCGAGACCAGGTTGGCCAGCGTGGTCTTGCCCGTGCCGGGCGGGCCGTAGAGCAGCACGGACGCGGGCGCGGCGCCCTCGACCAGCCGGCGCAGCGGCGCGCCCTCGCGCAGCAGGTGCTGCTGGCCGACGACCTCGTCGAGCGTGCGCGGCCGCATCCGCACCGCGAGCGGCGAGCTCGCCGGGTCGGCCTGCGGTTCCACCCGGTTGGACCCGGTGGGCTCCGGGGGCGGGCCCACATCGGGGTTCACCGTGAAGAGTTCGTCCTGTGCTGCCACCCGGATGACGGTAACCGACCCCACCGACAAGACCGCTTGCCCGGCCCGGATCTCCTGCGCTACCGTGGTTTGACCAGATAGGCGAATCTGGTCAAACAGTCAAAAGTCGAAGAGGGAGCCATGCCGGGACACCCGAACCACGAGCGCGCCGACCGGATCCTCGACGCCGCCTCCGAGCTGCTCGTGCGCTGGGGCTCGCGCAAGGTGACGATCGACGACGTCGCGCGCCGGGCCGGCATCGGCAAGGGCACCGTCTACTTGCACTGGCGCACCAAGGACGCGCTGTTCGAAACGCTGCTCACCCGCGCCGCGGCCGACCTGCTCGAC
>DASXYS010000135.1:0-30449 GCA_036502365.1 Amycolatopsis sp. | reverse complement strand
GCGACGTTGCGGGCCATCGCCGCCGACGGGGTGGGGCACTGCGCCTACTGCGACCGCCGGTTGCCCCCGCTGCCGCCTCGTGGCGGCCGGCCCACGCCGTACTGCCCGGCCGACCCCGGCCGTTACGGCCAGTGGGGCGCGAAGGTGATCAGCTGCGCGATGCTGGACGAAAACCGGGAGATCTGGGTCCAGGTGTACGGGCCGGACCAGTCGATGACCCACGTCGACGTCCAGGTCGTCGACGACCGGGCGGCGACGTTGCTGGCCGCGCTGGAACCGGTGCGGGACGAGCTGACCGCGCTCCGGACCAGGATCGCGGACGAGACGGCGGCCGCGCTGGCCGACAAGGCGGCCGCGGACACCGCGCGCGATCACGCCCTGCTGCAGGCCGATCAAGCGACTGCGAAGCGGGACCAGGCGCTGGCCGACGCTGAGCAGGCTCGGCTGCAATCCGAAGAAGATCGCGCCGGCGTCCTGGCGGCACGGCAGGAGGCGCGTGCCGCCGGCGAGGAACGGGATCAGGCGGTCGCCGGCCGGCAGGCTGCCCAGCGGGCGAAGGACACCGCCGAGGCCGATCGTCAGCGTGCCCTCGAGCAGGTGGCTGCCGCTCAGGACCGGGTGACCGAGTTGCAGAACACGCTGGCCGGCGAGCGTGCCGGCACGGTGGAGCGGCTTGACCGGCTCCGGCAGGACGCCGACCGGAAACTGCAGGAAGTCCGCGCTTCGCTCACCGAGGATTGGGAGCACCGGCTCCGGACCCGCACCGACGAGTTCACCGACCAGCTGCACGGCGTGCGGGAGACCGCCGATCAGCGGATCGCCGACCTGACCGGACAGCTGACCACGGCCACCCGTCACTACGCCGGCGCCTTGGGGCCGCTGCACGAGCAACTCGCCGGGCTTCGCACCGAACTGGCCGAACGCGCTGCAGCGGCAACCGAGCTGGAGCAGCGCCGCGACGCCCTTGACCTCACCGTGCGCCAGATGCTTGAGCACGTCGGCGACGAAACCCTACGCCGGCAGTTCGCCGGGATCCTGCACGATCCAGCACCGGCTCACGAGTCCGACGCCCCGGTCTGATCGGCGGCTCAGTCGCCGTACCGGTGCAGGATTTGGCTCCCCACCACGCTGAACGCCTCGCCGCACACACCGCAGGTGATGTCGCCGAGATCGAAGACGGACAGCGCGGCGCGGATACGGCGGGGTTTCGGGCACCGGCAGACGGCGGCGAAGTAGTTGGCGCCGCCGCGGTGGGCGCCGCGGCCGTCGACCGGGGCGACGTTCACCGGCGGCAGGACCGGCTGATCGGGATCGCCGGGCTCGCCCAGGTCGTCGGGTGGCGGCGCGGCGCGGTCCTGAGCCCGCTGCGCGACCTCGGTTTCGGTGTGGCGCCAGACTTTCAGCGCCTTTTCGAGGACGGCGAGCTGAGCCTGGTACGACGCCACGGTCGCGGGCAGCGCCGTGGTGACCGACCAGCCGATCCGGTCGGCCTGTTCGGCCTCCACACCCAGCTCGTGGGCGAGGGCGGCGAACTTCTTGTTGTGGTAGCGGCCGTCGCTGACGTCGACGATGTCGCGGGTCGCGGCGAGGCCGTGCGCCGCCTCGTGCAGGGTGGTTCCGAGGATGGCGGCGGCGGGACGGCGCAGCCCCTCTCCGCCGAGGAAGAACTCCGCCCGCGGCTCGTGGCCCTCGCCGACATGCCAGCGGGACCGCGCGAAGTGGCCGTGGATCTCGGTCGTGGTGCCCATCGTCCCGGACGCGAGCACGAGGATGGCGTCGGGCACGTCCGGGTGCCGGCGCCGGACCTCGGCCCAGAGCTGTTCCATCGCGTGCATCACGCGGGTTGTCGGCCCCAGTTCGTCCACGGGGTCATGGTGGCAAATCTCCCCGCTTAAGCGGTAACCGGCTCGCCGTCCGCCCGGTTCAGCGGGGCGCGACCCCGTTGAGCACCTGCTCCAGGCCGGTCTCGAACTCGGTGTCCCGGTCCGGGTGGACGGTCTCGCGCACGACGCGTTCGAGCGTGGGGTAGCGGCCGGTGGCGAACACCCGCTCCAGGTAGGGCCCGGACGCCTGGAGCCACTGGCCTTCGTCCTGGCCGGAGGCGCGTTCGACGCGCCGGCCGGTGACCTCGTCGCGGACCGCGCCGATGACGTAGGAGTTCACGGTGTGCATGGCCTGCATGGCGGCTTCGAGACTGCCGAAGTCGCCGAGCGCGGCGAGCGTGGCCTCCATGTAGGCCAGCGCGTTCGGGCCGAGGTTGGGGCGGCCGCCGATCAGGTCGGCGAACCATTCGTGGCGGTGGGCGGTGTGGCGCAACGAGCGGGCGACGCCGCGCATGACGGTCCGCCAGTCGTCGTCCGGGGCGGGCCGGTCCAGCTCGCCGTACATCGCGTCGGCCATGAGGTCGAGCAGCTCTTCCTTGGTGTCCAGGTAGCCGTAGAGCCGCATGGGACCGGCACCGAGCGCGGCCGCGACCTTGCGCAGCGACACCGCATCCAGGCCGTCGGCGTCGGCCAGTTCGCAGGCCGCGGCGACGATCGCCTCGCGGCTCAGCGGACTGGGCGCCGGGCGGGCCGGCGGCTCGGGCCGCTCCCACACGAGCTCGCTCATCGTTCTCCTCCGGTTCGATGGGGGTAACGATACAACGCCCCGTGCGATACAGTGTATTGTCGAGATACAGCGTATCGAAGGAGAGTGCTTCATGACCCACATCGCCATCGCCGGAGCCGGGCTCGGCGGCCTCACACTCGCCCGCGTCCTGCACGTCCACGGCATCGAGTCCGTGGTCTACGAGCGCGATGCCTCGCCCACCGCCCGGGTCCAGGGCGGCAGCCTCGACCTCACCGTCGAGGCCGGCCAGCAGGCCCTGCACGAGGCTGGCCTGACCGAGGGCTTCCGCGCCATCGCCCGCCCGGACGGCCAGGATCTGGTGGTGTACGACCACACCGGCGCCCTGATGCTGCGAAAGGACACCCCGGACGAGGCCGCGCCGTTCGACCGTCCCGAGGCCGACCGGCCGGCCCTGCGCAAGCTGCTGCTCGACTCGCTGCCGCCCGGCACCGTCCACTGGGGACAGGCCGTGGTGGAGGCGGCGGCGCTGCCCGGCGGCCGGCATCGGCTGCGGCTGTCCGACGGCACGACCACCGAATGCGACCTGCTGGTGGGCGCGGACGGCGCGTCGTCCCGGATCCGCCCGCTGGTCACACCCGAGGAGCCGGTGCACTCCGGTGCGAACGCCGTCTCCCTGAACATCCCCGCCATCGACCGCGACCACCCGGCGTTGTCGGAGCGGGTCGGGCGCGGCAGCCTCATGGTGATCGGGGTGAACCGCGCGCTCTCGGCCCAGCGCAGCGGCGACGGCAGCGTCCGGGTCAACCTGACGGTGCGCGGCGGCGAGGACTGGTTCAGCACCTCGGGTATCCCGTTCGACGACCCGGCCGCCGCCCGCGCGGCACTCAAGCAGCTGTACGCGGACTGGTCGCCGGATTTCGTCGAGCTGGTGGACGCGGCGACCGGCCCGATGATGCAGGTCAGGGTTGCCGCCCTGCCGGTGGGCCTGAGCTGGGAGAACGTGCCGGGCGTGACGGTGCTCGGGGACGCCGCGCACCTGATGTCGCCGTTCGCCGGGCTGGGCGCGAACCTGGCGATGCTCGACGGCGCGGAGCTGGCGCTGGCGATCGCGGCCGGCACCCCGATCGCGGACTTCGAGGCGAAAATGCAGGCGCGCGCGGCCGAAGCGGCCGCGGAGTCCGCCGTCAACCTCGAGGCGTTCCTGTCCCCGCGGGGCGCCGAGGGGGTGGCGGAGCTGATGGGGCGCTGAGTGCGCCTCAGCCCCGGCGCTGGGCCTGGAGGTGGTCCAGCATCCGGTCGAGGTATCCGGTCAGCTGCGCGCGCTCGGCCGCCGAGAGCGGGGCGGTGACGGTGTCCTGGACGTCGTCGAGCGTCCGGCTCATGCGGTCGAGCTGGGCGCGGCCCTCGGGGGTGAGGGTGATGACATTGCGGCGCCGGTCGGCCGAGTCGGGCGCGCGGTGGACCAGGCCGCGGGCGGCGAGTTCGTTGACCGCCTCGACGACGTAGCTGCGGTCGATGCGGCAACGGCGCCCGAGCGTGGCCTGGCTGCCGGGGCCGAACTCGTCGAGCGCGGCGAGCAGCGCGTAGTGGTAGCGGCGGAACTCGCCGGCGTCGAAGGCGGCGCCCAGCACGTGCCCGACCTGCGTGGCGAGGTGGGTGAGCAGCCAGCTGGGGCGGCCCCGCAGCAGGGCGGGGGTGCGGTCGTCCGCCGGGGTGTCCATGGCGGAGAGCGTAACAAGATTTGTTGGCCGGGCCCACGATTGATTCGCGGGCCTGCGTGATCGCCACGAGCGAACCTCGCACGCCGTGAGCGAACGACGCCCGCCGGCGGTCCCGCACGCCCTACGTTCGGTCACGACAGGGGATCCGAACACAGGCAGGAGAAGACGATGACCGCGGTACCGGTGCTGGAAGTCCAAGGTGGACAGTCGCCCAGCGACTCGGTGTACGAGCAGCTGCTGCGCGACCGGATCGTGTTCCTCGGCACGGAGGTCAACGACGAGGTGGCGAACCGGCTCACCGCGCAGCTGCTGCTGCTCGCGGCGGACGACGCCGACAAGGACATCACCTTCTACATCAACTCACCCGGCGGCTCGGTCACCGCGGGCATGGCGATCTACGACACGATGCAGCTGGTGAAGCCGGACGTGGCCACCTGGGGACTGGGGTTCGTCGCGTCGATGGGGCAGTTCCTGCTGTCCTCGGGCACACCCGGCAAGCGGTACCTGCTGCCGAGTACGCGGGTGGTGATGCACCAGCCGTCGGCGGGGATCTCGGGCGCGGCGAGCGACATCGCGATCCAGGCCGAGGTGTTCGGGAAGATGAAGCGGCGCATGGCCGAGATCACCGCGCGCCAGACCGGGCAGACGGTCGAACGCATCACCGCCGACGCGGACCGCGACCGCTGGTTCGACGCCGAAGAGGCGCTGGCGTACGGCTTCGTGGACCACGTCGTCACCGGTGAGCAGGCGACCGCCTGACGCTCCGGTGCCGAAGCCACGCGTGGGGTACGGGGCTGCGGCACCGGGGCATCAGGGCGGGCTCAGGCGGGGACGCGTGTGCGGTACTGCTGGGGGCTGCGGCCGTACTCGCGTTTGAAGGCGGCGCTGAGCGCGAACGAGCTGCCGTAGCCGACCTGGCGGGCGATCGCGCCGATGGTGGCGTCGGGCTGCTGACGCAGCAGGTCCGCGGCCAAGGCCAGGCGCCACGCGGCGAGGTAGGCCATCGGGGGCTCGCCGACGGTGCCGGTGAAGCGGCGGGCCAGCGCGGCGCGGGAGACACCGGTGCCGGCGGCGAGGCCGGCCACGGTCCACGGCCGGTCGGGCCGATCCTGCAACAGCCGCAAGGCCTGGCCGACGACCGCGTCCTCGTGCGCCCGGTACCAGGCCGGCGCGGCGGAGTCCGGGCGGGAGAACCAGGTGCGCAGCGCGGCGATGAGCAGCAGGTCCAGCAGCCGGTCGAGGACGGCTTCCTGGCCGGGCACGTCGCGGCCGATCTCGTCGGCGAGCAGCGGCACGAGTGGGCTGTCCCAGTCGTCCGCGCGCACCACCAGGACCTGGGGCAACGCGGCGAGCAGCCGGCGCGATACCTCGCCGACGGCCGGATAGGTGCCGGTGAGCAGCACAGTCTTGCCGCCGGTCTCGCCACCGGTCTTGCCACCGGCCGCGCTGCCCCAGGTGCGGACGCCGGTGTCGACGAGGTCGGTGAGGTGCTCGCCGTCGGGGGTCCGGCATTCCTGCCCGGGCAGGATCACCGCCTGGGGCGGGGTGGCCGGGTCGTCGGCGAACAGGTACGGCTCGGGGCCGCGGGCGATCGCGACGTCGCCCGCGACCAGCCGGGCCGGGGCGCCGTGGTCGGGCACGATCCACGCGTCGCCGGTCACCACGGCCACCAGGGTGAGCGGGGCGCGGTCCTCGATGCGCAGCGACCACGGCGGGCGCAGCACCGAGCGGAGCAGGAACGCCCCGTGGGCGCGGGGGCCGTCGAGCAGGGCGGCGAGCGGGTCCATGCCGGCCAGCGTAGACGCTGAAACATGATATCGAGCCGGTGAACCATGGAGAGTCTCGCTCCGCTGAGCTTGACTCGCTTTCATGGCTTCCGAAACGACAACCCTGGTCCTGGGTGGCACGGGCGAAACGGGACGGCGCGTGACGCGGCTGCCGGCCGGGCGCGGCGCACCGGTGCGGCCGGTCTCGCATGGCAGCGAGGCGCGGTTCGACTGGGCGGCGAGAAGACGTGGGAGCCGGTGCTCGGCGGCATGGGCGCGGTGTACGTGACCTCCCACCCCGACCTGATGGTGCCGTGGGCGGCGCCGGCGATCCGGGCGTTTTGCGAGCGGGCCGTGGCTCGCGGGGTGCGGCGGGTCGTGCGGCGGGTCGTGCTGCTGTCCGGCCGAGGCGAGCCGGCTGCGGCGGTAAGCGAGCGGGTGGTGCGCGCCTCGGGTGCCGAGTGGACGGTGTTGCGTGCGAGCTGGTTCTTCCAGAACTTCAGTGAGGACTTCCTGCTCGGCCTGGTGCTCGACGGCGAGATCGCGCTGCCTGCGGGCGAGGTGGCTGAGCCGTTCGTGGACGCCGACGAGGTGACCGAGGTCGCCGTCGTGGCGCTCACGACGGACGCACTGGCCGGCCGGACGGTGGAGCTGACCAGTCCCCGGTTGCTGACCTTCGCCGGCGTCGCCGCCGAAATCTCCTCGGCCACGGGGCGGGATGTCCACTACCGTCCGGTTTCCGCCAGGGAGCTCGTCCGGCTGGCGACGGCGTCGGACGAAGCCGCGGTGCTCGCGGAGCTGTTCACGCGCGTGCTGGACGGGCGGAACTCGGCCGTCACCGCCGACGTCGCGCGGGTGCTGGGGCGGCCGGCGCGGGACTTCGCGGACTACGCCCGGGCCGCGGCGGGGGCCTGGGCGCGATGACGGTTTCGGCTGCGGGAAAGGAAAACACGATGTCCTCGGTGTCCGGAGTGGTCCTCGTGGCGGCGATCGTCGCGGCGGGGCTGATCGCGGGTTTGTTCTACGCGTACGCTGTGTCGGTGATGCCGGGGCTGGCGCGGGCCGACGACCACACGTTCGTCACGGCGATGCGGCAGATCAACATCGCGATCGTCAACGGCTGGTTCCTGCTCACCTTCGTCGGCGCACCACTGCTCGCCGCGGCGGCCGCGGTCTTGCACCTGCCCGTGGACGTGCGCCGCGCGTTGCCGTGGCTGATCGCGGGTTTTGTGCTGCTGCTGGTCATGGTCGTGATCACATCGGCGGTGAACATCCCGATGAACAACGCGCTCGAAAGCGGTACCGCGAACCTGGCCGAGTTGCGGGCCCGGTTCGAGACCGGCTGGGTGCGCTGGAACCTGCTGCGCGCACTCGTCTCGACGGCCGGCTTCGGCTGCTTGCTCGGCGGATGGCTGGCCCGGGGCCGCTGAACCGGCCGGGCCGCCGTCCTCGGCCGGACCGGCGCGGCACTGCCCGGCCGAGGACGGCACCCGCCGAGCTGGTCGAACCGGCCCGGGTCAGCCGACTGGGCCGCGCCAACTGAGCCAGTTCGACCGGCGCAGACTGGACCGGGCCGACCGAGCCGAGCAAGCCGTGCAAGCCGACCGACTCGGCTGCGCCGGTCTGGGCCGACCAAGTCGGCCGGTCCGAGTCGGCCAGTTCGACCGGGCCGGTCCGACCGGGCCGGTCCGAGCCGGTCCGAGCCGGCAGAGGCTGCGGGGCGGTATCGGCCTGGCTGGGCCGAGTCGGCGCGGGTGGAGCCAGCCCGGTCGAGCCGAGTCAGCCCGGTCCGGTCAGCTCGACTCGGCTGAGTCAGTCGGCGAGGCGGAAGTACAGGTCGGTCTCCCATTTTGTCGCGTCGGGTTCGAGGCGTGGGTCGGTGCGGTAGACCTCGAGGCGGCCGGTCCAGTGCTCGCCGTCGGGGGTTTCGGTGCGGTCCCAGCGCACGCCTTCCCGTTCGCCCCAGTCCAGGACGGCGGCGGTCGCGGCGTAGAGCCCGTCCGGTGCGCCGTGGTGGGTGCTCATGGCGTACTTCCCGCCGGGCACGACGTCGGTGAAGTACTGCTCGCCGAGGTCCACGGGTTCCGCGACGGGGACGCCGGCTTCCACGGTCAGGCTGGTCATGCCGGGCCCGATCACGAGGTAGCGGAAGAACGGCGCACCGGCGGGCGTCACGCCCCGGGCGGCGAGCGCGCCCACGATGGCGGCGATGCGGTGGGCGACTTCGCGCAGGCCTTCGACGGTGACCGTGTCGCGGAATCCCACGTAGCGCTGGGCGGGGCGGTCCACAAAGGACGGCATAGCTCTTCTCTCTTCGGTGCTCAGCCCAGCATGGGGCGGACTTCGATGGTGCCGTACGCGGCAGCGGGGTGGCGGGAGGCGATGTCGACGGCCTCGTCGAGGTCGGCACAGTCGATCACGGCGTAGCCGCCGATCTGCTCCTTGCTCTCGGCGAACGGGCCGTCGCTGAGCTGGACGTCGCCGCCGCGGACGCGGACGGTGGTGGCGGAGCCGGGCGGGTGCAGGCCTCCGCTGCCGACGAGGACGCCGCGCGCGAGCAGTTCGTCGGTCCAGCCGCCGCAGCCGTTCGCCAGCTGCTCTTCGGTCGGTTCGCCTTCGCCGGCGATCATCAACAGGTAGCGCACGAGTTTCTCCTAGTGCTGGTCGAGGACGGCGGTCAGCTGCTCTGCGAACGGCCCCGGCTGGCCGGCGAAACCGCCGTGGTCGCCGGGGAACGGGACGGGCTCCTGGCCGAGGTCGCGGGCCAGCCCGAGGCCGGCGGTGTGGGCGGGGGTGCCTTCGGCGGCCGCGCCGACTCCGATGACGAGGCGGGTGGGGGAGGCGCGCAGGGCGTCGAGGTCGGGCTCCCACTGGCCGATCGCCGCCATCAGGTGGCCGAAGAAGAAGCCGAGGTTGGCCTGCATCCGTTTGCCCTGCTCGATTTCCTCGGGTGTGGGGGCTGAGGGCGGCGGCGGGACCTCGAAGCCGGTGCCGGCCATGAACGCGGCGAACGCGGCCTCGGTGCCGTGCTCGCGGTAGATCGCGGGGATGTCCGGGCCGTCGGCGAGCATCTCGCCGAGGTAGCGGGTGACCGGCGGCTCGTGGGCGACCAGGGTGCGGACCTGGCCGGGGTGGCGCTTGAGGTGCTCGAGCATCGTGATGGCGCCGCCGCTGTTGGCGAACACGTACGCGGGCTCGCCGCCGATCTCGGCCAGCAGACGGTGCACGTCCTCGGCGTGGTCGCCCACCAGGTCGGGCCCGGGCTCACCGGTGACGGCGCTGCGCGAGATGCCGCGCGGGTCGAACGTGACCACGGTGTAGCGGCTGGTCAGCAGGGGGCGCAGGCCGGTGAACGCGGTGGCGTCGGCGGGGCCGCCGGGCACCAGGAGCAGCACCGGGCCGCTGCCGTCGATGTCGTAATGCAGTTCGGTGCCGGGCAGTCGCAGGGTCTTGCCGATCACGGGATGTCCTTCCGTCGTGTGGGTCGGTTCGCCCAGCCGACGAACGGCGGGAGCCGGGACCGACACCTCGGCGCCGGGCAATTCCGAGATCCGGCGGGTGAGGTAGGCGCGTTCGGCTCCGGTGCCCGCCAGCGCCAGTGCTTCGGTGTACGCCGAGCGGGCTTCGACGGTGCGGCCGAGGCGGCGCAGGAAGTCGGCGCGGGTGGCGTACAGCAGGTGGTAACCGGCCAGGTCGCCGCGCGCGAGCAGTTCGTCGGCCAGCGTGAGCCCGGCCGCGGGGCCCGCGGCCATGCCGACGGCGACGGCGCGGTTGAGCTCGACCACCGGCGTCGGCAGGCGTTTCAGCAGTTCGCCGTAGAGCCCGGCGATCTGCGGCCAGTCGCTGCCCTCAGGGGTGTGGCAGGCGGCGATGGCGGCCTGGATCTGGTAGCGCCCGGGTTCACCCCGGCGCAGGGCGGCTTCCAGAAAAGCGGTGCCTTCGGTGATCGCCGCGGTGTCCCAGCGGGCACGGTCCTGCTCGTCGAGGGGGACCAGGTCGCCGCCGGAGGTGACGCGGGTGTCGCGGCGGGCGTGCTGCAGCAGCATGAGGGCGAGCAGCCCGGTGGCTTCGGGTTCCTCCGGCATGAGCGCGGCGAGCACCCGGGCGAGGCGGATGGCCTCGGCCGCGAGGTCGGGGCGTTGCAGGTCGGGGCCGGCGCTGGCCGAGTAGCCCTCGTTGAACAGCAGGTAGAGCACGCCGAGCACGGCGGCCAGGCGCTCGGGCAGCAGGTGAGCGGGCGGGACCCTGTAGGGGATGCCCGCGGTGCGGATCTTGCGTTTCACCCGGACCAGCCGCTGGGACATGGTGGACTCGGGCACCAGGAACGCGCGGGCGATCTCCGCTGTGCTGAGCCCGGCGAGGGTCCGCAGCGCGAGCGCGACCTGGGCCTCGACGGCCAGCGCCGGGTGGCAGCAGGTGAAGATCAGCCGCAGCCGGTCGTCCGGCACGCCGCTCGCGTCGGTGTTCTCGCCGGAAGTGTTTTCGCCGGAGGGTCCTGGTTCGTCGGGGACGATCAGGCGCGCGGCCTCCCGGAGCTTGCCGGCCCCCACCGTTTCGCGCCGGATCCGATCGATGGCGCGGTTGCGGGCGGTGGTGGTGAGCCACGCCCCAGGTCGGGTGGGGACTCCGTCGCGCGGCCAGGTGCGCACGGCGAGGGCGAAGGCATCCTGGACGCACTCCTCGGCCAGGTCCCAGTCGCCGGTGACCCGGATGAGCGTGGCCACGACCAGGGCCCGCTCCTCCCGGAACGCCCGGGCGACGGCGGCCTCGGCCGTGCGTCTGTCCGCTTCCACCTCACACCCCCTCCGGTGACGGCTCGTGCCGGCACCCGCAGTGAACCTAACCCGGGGGACCGACAGTTTCCGCTCGTCAGCCCCGGGAGACGAGCTGTTCGACGCCGTCGAGGATGCGGGCGAGGCCGAACCGGAAGTGGTGCTCGGGGTTGTCCGCGGCGCCGTAGGCCTGGCCGGTGGAGGTGCCGACGCGGCTCGCGCGCGGGTAGTTCGCCGGGTCGGCGGCGGGGATCTCGGCCAGTACCGGGGCGCTGAGCTCCCACCACTGGCCGTCGGTCAGGCCACTGCGGCGGACCACGCGCGCGGCGTCGACCGAACCGCGGGCGGCGCCGCGGACGAACCCGGTGAGCAGGCTGACCACGGCGTCGAGTTCGAGGTCGCCGAGGCCGAGCCCGTCGAGGGCGGTCAGCTCGCGTTCGTACTTGGCGAAGGTGTTCGGCCCGAGCGGCGGGCGGCCGATGGTGACTTGCAGCAGCCACGGATGCCGGTGGTAGAGCTGCCAGAGGTCCTCGGCGACGGCGGTGACCGCGTCCCGCCAGCCGGTGGCGGGCAGCTCGTCGGCCAGCTCGCCGTGGGCGCGGTCGAGCATCAGGTCGACCAGCTCGGCGTGGCTGGGCACGTAGGTGTAGAGCGACATCGGGGCGACGCCGAGGTCTTCGGCGACCCGGCGCATGGTGACCGCCTCCAGGTCGTCGGCGTCGGCCAGCCGGATCGCGGCGGTGACGACGTCGTCGACCGTGAGCTTGGGCTTCGGGCCGCGCCGCGGCGGGCCGGGCACACCCCAGAGCAGCTCGATGGCGCGCCGCGGGTCGCCGGCGCCGGTGTACTCCGTGCTCATCCCGGACATTCTGCCCGCCACTTCCTCGTACGCTGTACAGAGTTCTGGTATCTTCATGGTACAACGTACGGAAATTATGGGGGTGGGCAGCTGAAGGCCGTGATCGTGGAGCCTGGCCAGGTCGCTTTCTGGTGTCCGGGCGGTGGCGACCCCGGTGGTCCCGGCGCTGCCGGGGTGGTGCGGCTGGTGCTGGCGGACGGGGTTCGCGAGGTGCCCGCACGCCGCCTGCCCGTCGCGGAGGCGGTGCCAGTGCTGCTGGCGATGCCACGGGACGGTGACCCATCGGCCGTTTTCTGGGCCGTGGCAGCGGAAGCCGGCGTGCGGCTGCGTGAAGCCGGGTGGACGGGCCCGCTGGAGCCGGCCGAGGACGGCTGGCTGCGCCGGCTCGCCGAAGCCATGCCGCCGCACGCCCACGCCGCCCCAGTCCTGGGCGACGACACCCGCCTGCCCGAGCCGTACCCGTTGCTGCTGCGGTTCTTGGGCGACGTCGTGGGCCTGACGGTCCGGGTGTCGCTGCGAGTGGAGGCGGAAGACCCGGCCGGCGGCCGTTTCCGCGCGGTCGTGCAGGTGCACGGCGGGGCGGAGCCGCTGGTGGACGCCGCGCGGCTGTGGGAGTCCGGGGATCAGGAGGCGCGCCACGAGGTGGTGCTCGCGCTGCGCCGGGCCGCGGAGGTGTGGCCGCCGCTGGCGCCGTTGCTGTCGGCCGCGGTGCCGTCGGAACTGCCGCTCGGGGACGAAGAAGTGGTCGAGCTGCTGTCCTCTGGTGCAGGCCGTCTCGCCGAAGCGGGTATCAGCGTGCACTGGCCCGCCGAGCTGACGGGCCTGACCGCCCGCGCCGTGGTGGCCGCGGGGGACGCGCCCGGCGACGTGCCGTCGTTCTTCGGCGGCGGCCGGGTGCTGGAGTTCGACTGGCAGCTCGCGCTGGGCGGCGCGGTGCTGAGCGCGGCGGAGCTGGACGAGCTGGCCGAAGCGCGGCGTCCGGTGGTCCGGCTGCGGGACCGCTGGGTGCTGCTCGACCCGGCGTCGGCGGACCGGGCCCGGCAGCGGACGCTGAAGCCGCTGACCGCCGTGGACGCGCTCGGCGCGGTGCTGGCCGGGACTACGGAGGTCGACGGCGAGCTGGTGGAAGTCGTCACCGACGGCTGGCTGGAGACGGTGCGGGAACGGCTTTCCCAGGTTCCCGAGCCGGGGGAGCAGCCACCGGGGCTGGCCGCGACCCTGCGGGACTACCAGCTGCGCGGCCTGCGCTGGCTGAGCACCGTGACCGCGCTCGGGCTGGGCGGCTGTCTCGCCGACGACATGGGGCTCGGCAAGACCGTCACGCTGATCGCGCTGCACCTTCATCGCGGTGGCGGCCCGACCCTGGTGGTCTGCCCTGCGTCACTGCTGGGCACGTGGGAGGCGGAGATCCACCGGTTCGCACCCGGTGTCGGTGTCCGCCGCTTCCACGGCGGCGAGCGCTCGCTGGAAGACCTCGACGGCTTTGTCCTCACCACCTACGGCACCCTGCGCGCGGACCCGGAACCCCTCGCCGAGATCGAGTGGGACCTGCTGGTGGCCGACGAGGCCCAGCACGTGAAGAACCACCGCTCCGAGACGGCGAAAACGTTGCGGCAGTTGAAGTCCTCGGCCCGCGTCGCGCTCACCGGCACCCCGGTGGAGAACACGCTGTCGGAGCTGTGGGCGATCCTCGACTGGACGACACCGGGCCTGCTCGGCTCACACGCGGAATTCCGCGAACGGTGGGCGAAACGCGTCGAGACGGGCGCGGACCCGGCGGCGGCCGAGCGGCTTTCCCGGCTGCTGCGCCCGTTCCTGTTGCGGCGGCGCAAATCCGACCCGGGCATCGCGCCCGAACTGCCGGCCAAGACGGAGACCGACCGGCCGGTGTCGCTGACCACCGAGCAGGCCGCGCTCTACGAGGCGGCGGTGCGGGAGCTGATGGCGGAGGTGGGCGCGGCCGGCGGAATGGCGCGACGCGGCCGGATCGTCAAGCTGCTCACCGCGCTCAAGCAGATCTGCAACCACCCCGCGCAGTACCTCGGTGAAGACGGTGACACGCCGCTGTCGGGCCGGTCGGGGAAGCTGGAGCTGCTCGACGAGTTGCTGGACACCATCCTCGCCGAAGGCGGCGCGGTGCTGGTGTTCACCCAGTACGTGGTGATGGCCCGCCTGCTGGAACGGCACCTCGCCGCGCGCGGGATCGGCGCGCAACTGCTGCACGGCGGCACTCCGGTGCGGCAGCGGGAGGAGCTGGTGCGCCGCTTCCAGGACGGGGCGGTGCCGGTGTTCCTGCTCTCGCTCAAGGCGGCCGGGACCGGGCTGACGCTCACCCGCGCCGACCACGTCGTGCACTACGACCGCTGGTGGAACCCGGCGGTCGAGGACCAGGCGACCGACCGGGCGTACCGGATCGGGCAGACCCGGCCGGTCCAGGTGCACCGGCTCGTCGCGGAGGGCACCGTCGAAGACCGGATCGCGATGATGCTGCGGGAGAAGCGAGCGCTGGCCGACACGGTGCTCACCGGGGGCGAGGCGGCGTTCACGGAGCTGTCCGACGCCGAGCTGTCGGAGCTGGTGCAGCTGAGGAGGCACGGATGACCGAGCGCGTGCGGGGCTTCCCTGCGTTCCCGGCGCGCGCCGGGCGGGGCCCGTTCGCGCGCTCCTGGTGGGGCCGCGCGTGGCTGCGGGCGATGGAGGACACGGCGCTGGACCAGCGGCAGCTGCGGCGCGGGCAGCGGTATGCGGCGGCGGGACTGGTCGGGCCGATCGCGGTGAGCCCCGGCCGGATCGCGGCGACGGTGGACGACACCGACGGCGGCCCGTACCGCACCTCCCTGCGGCTGGCGGAACTGTCCACAACGGACTGGGACCGGCTGCTCGACCGCGCCGCGGACCGGGCGGCCCACCTGGCCGCGCTGCTGGACCGGGACCTGCCGCCGGAGCTGGCCGACGACGTGGGGCTGCTGCCCGGCATCGGCGACCTCGACCCGGAGTGCGACTGCCCGGGCTGGGAGCTGCCCTGCCGGCACGCCGCGGCGCTGTCGTTCCAGGTGTCCTGGCTGCTCGACGCCGACCCGTTCGTGCTGCTGCTGATGCGGGGCCGCACCGAGCGCGAGGTGCTCGACGAACTGGGCCGGCGGACGTCGCGCCCGCCGGAAGGGGTGCTCGCCGCGGACGCCTACGCCCGCCCGGTGCCGCCGTTGCCGGACCTCGCGGAGTTCACGCCGGTGCCACGACGCTGATCAGGCCCGCCGTCATTCGGCGGCCGCCTCGAGGGTGAGCGTCGCGGACGGAGCATGGCGGAAACGACCAGGGGCGACGCCGTACTCGCGGCGGAACGCGCCGGAGAAGGCGAACTCGGTCGAGTACCCGACCTGGCGGGCGATCGTGGCCAGCGACGCGTCGGTCTCCCGCAGCAGCCGGGCGCCGCGCCCGAGCCGCCAGCTGGTGACGTACCGCATCGGGGATTGGCCGACCAGCGCGGTGAACCGCCGGGTGAACGCGGTCCGCGGCAGCCCGGCGAGTTCACCCAGCCCGGCGACGGTCCACGGGCGCTCCGGGTGTTCGTGGATCTGCCGCAGCGCGGCGGCGATCGCCGGATCGGCGGTGGCCCGGTGGAGTCTCGTGCTGGTCGTGCCACTGCCGCAGCACCTGGACCAGGATCAGGTCCAGCAGCGAGCGCACCGTCGCGCCGCTGCCCGGCTGGGCCCGGCCCGCCTCCGCCTTGAGCAGTTCGACCAGTGCCCGCAGCTCGGGGTACCGGTCGTAGTCCGGCGAGACGACGATGAGGTCGGGCAGGGCGCGGAGGTACTGCGGCACCCGGCCGTGCTCCAGCCGGTAGGCCCCGCACAGGAACTCGAAGTCGCACGGCCCCACCGCGGGCGGGATCGGGCCCATCGCCCAAGACGGCAGCTCGGCCAGTGACCGCCTGGTCCGGGCGAGCCCGTGCTGGGCACCGGCCGAGGCGAGCACGATGTCGCCCGGGTTGAGCCGCACCGGCCGGTCTTCGCTGATCAGCCAGCAGGTGCCGTGCACCAGGATGTGGAATCCGCTGCCGTCGAAGCCGGGGAACCGGAGGCCCCGGGAGTCGGTTTGCCGGATCAGGCGGCTGCCGACGCTGCCGACGCGGACCATGCGGATGACCTCGCTCAGCACGTCCATGCCGCCATGCTAATCAGCAGTGGGCAGTCCACGGCTCAGGTGTGGGTGCCGCCGTCGATCCGGATTTCGGTGCCGGTGATGAACTCGCCGTCGTCCGACACGAGCATGGCGACGACGCCCGCGACCGCTTCCGGCCTGGCCATCGGCGCGCCGATCTCGGCGGTGACGTCGGTGGGCAGGATCGGCAGCAGCCGGCCGAACAGCGTCCAGTCGACGTCCTGGGGCATCCAGGTGGCGGCGCTGTCGGTGATGCCGCTCTTGACGCTGCCCGGCGCCACGCTGACCACGCGCACACCCTGCTTGGCGTACTCCAGCGCCAGCGAGTGCGTGAGCGCCTGGATGCCGCCCTTGCTGGCGGAGTAGGCCGCCATGTAGGGGTGGGCGAAGGTGGCCGAGGTGGAGCTGAAGTTCACCACCACGCTCTTGCCGGTGGCGATCAGCGCGGGCAGCGCTTCCCGGGTGACGAGGAACGTGCCGGTCAGGTTGACCGTGATGATCCGGTTCCAGAACTCCAGCGAGGTCTCATGGGTGTGCGAGGCCCGCAGGATGCCGGCGGCGTTGACGAGCGCGTCGAGCCCGCCGAGGTGCGCGATCGCCTCCGCGGTGCCGTCGACCACGGACTGCTCGTCTCCGACGTCCATCGGCAAGGTCGTCAGGCCCGCCCCGGACTCGGACTTGGCGAGTTCGGCGGTGCCCGCGAGCCCGTCGACGGCGACGTCGGTGGCGACCACCCGCGCGCCCTCGGACAGCAGCCGCAGCGTGGTGGCCCGGCCGATGCCCGAACCGGCACCGGTGACCAGGATCCGGCGATCGTGCAAGCGTGTCATCGTCCTCCTTCGGCCGTACTGATCACCGTAGGAGACTTCACCACTGTTGACCATGCCCCAGCGCGGCCGGCTCCGGCGGCGAAACGTGCCCGAGCGCCCGCACCCCATAAGCCTTGAGACCGAGGACGCTGCTTCTGCGTCGAAACCCCGGTTTACGCCCTCAAGATCCAGTTCTGCCGCTCGTACAGCAGCTCGAAGCCGGCTCGATACATGTTGTGCAGCGACGAGTTGTGCGAACCCGGTTCTTCGGCGCCGGTCTCGGTCACCAGCCAGCGCAGCCCGGCGGCCGAGGCCGCCTGCACCCGGGCGGCGATGAGGGCGCTCTGGGCACCGCGGCCACGCGCCTGGGGGAGCGTCGCCCCGCAAAAGACGTGGCCCACGCTCTGGTGCGTCCGCATGGCGCCGGTCGCGACCAGGTCGTCGCCGTCCCAGGCGGCCAGCGGGAGCAGCTCCGGGCGCCCCACCATGGCGGCGAGCATCGGGCGCACCCCGCCGTCGGGCATCCCGAACCCGTCCAGCATCACCTGCGCCCACCGGCCGGCGTCGGCCGGCTCGACCTGACGGATGACCAGGTCGGTCTTCGGCTCCGGCAGGGCGGCGGCCACGTGCTCCGTCTCGCCGGCGAGTTTCACCCAGTGCCGGCCGGGTTCGAGGCCCGTCTCGGCACAGATCGCGGCCCAGTCCGGCGGCAGCACCGCGGGGGCGAGCTGCAGCACCGCAAGCGGTGTGCCGGCCGCGCGGTAGAAGTCCGTGACCTCACGCATGAGCGCGGCGGTCACCGGCTCGTCGAAGCCGAAGCCCAGCGCCTTGCTCCAGTACTGGGAGGGGTCGTTCGGCGCGGACAGGGCGACACCGCCGCCGACTCGACAGGCAGTGACGCCGAGGCCGTCGATCACGTCCGCGGGTGCGTTCCCCACGACGTCGTAGAGCGATTCGGCCTCGGTCTGCTCGGCCAGCGCCGCGGGAATCCCGACCATGGCAGAACCCTCTCACGCGAATAGCCGGCTCTGCTCAGCCGGGCGGCAGCAGAGCCTCGGCGAGACGGCGCCACTGCGGCATCGCCGATCCGCCGGGCTCGGTGCCGATCACCTGGATGCCGACGTGGTCGGCGCCGGCGTCGAGGTGCTCGTTCAGCTTGCGGGTGATCGTGTCGAGGTCGCCCCAGAAGACGAGGTCGTCGACGAGCCGGTCGCTGCCGCGGCCGCTGTCGAGGTCGGCCTCGGTGTAGCCCAGGCGCAGGAACTTGGCGACGTTGTACCGCTGGGTGAAGTACGCGTGCAGGTGCTCCCGCGCGATCGCGCGCGCCCGGTCCTGGTCGGTTTCGAACAGCACAGCGTGCTCGACGCCGAGGAAAGCCTTGTCTCCCAGCACTTCCCGGGCTTGGGCGGTATGGCGCACCGTCACGTGGTAGGTGTGCGCGCCGTCGGCCCGGTCGGCGGCCAGCTGCAGCATCCTGTTCGTCTACCGCACCGAGCCCGGCAGCGCGTCCGAGAACGCGCTGCGGCTGCTGACCGCGGGGGAGGCCGGTTCACCGGCGACCACCCGGGCCCAGTCCTACCCGTCGTGACCAGCACGTTTGTAATAGTCGATTTCGACTGTTAGATTTCGACCATGCCTCGCCGAACACTGGACAACCCCTTGGTGCTCGCTGTGCTCGGACTCCTGCTGGAGGCCCCGAACCACCCGTACCAGATGCACGCCGAACTGCGGGCCCGCAGCAAGGACCAAGCGGCCGTGGTCAACCGCGGCTCGCTCTACGACGTCGTGGAGAAACTCGCGGACGCCGGCTGGATCGCCCCGCAGGAGCGCGAACGCAGCGGCAACCGGCCCGAGCGCACCGTCTACGCCCTCACCCCGGCCGGCCACGAAGAACTCGTCACCCGCCTCGACCACCAGATCCGCACCCCGAAACGGGACCTCCCGCAGTTCCTCGGCGCGATCGGCTACCTCGGCGCGCTCGGGCCCACCGGCGCTGCCGACGCGCTGACCGAACGCGCCGGCCACCTCCGCGAGCGCATCACCACCGATGAACTCCGACTGGGGGAAGCCCACGAATCCGGTGTCCCGCGCCTGTTCGTGATCGAAGCCGAGTACGCACTCTCACAAGTCCGCGCCGAACTCGACTGGGTCACCGCCATCACCGACGAAATCCGCCTGGGCACCCTGCCGTGGCCCACCAGCGCCGGGGAACAGCGATGAACCACCTGCTCTTCGGCGTCTATCCCGGCGGCGCTACGGGAAACGATGCCGGCGGCCTCACCACCGGACCCGACGACCGCCCGCACGAGATCACCGCCGCGCTCGACCGCCTGCAGGGCGACCCGGCCCGCCCGTTCCTGGTCCGCGCCTACCTCGGTTTCGACGACAGCACCCGGCTCGGCGGACTCCACCCGAGCGCCACCCCGGCCGCCGCCACGCGGTACACCACCGGCACCCGGCGGCTCGACCTCGTGGCGCAGTACCAATCCCGCTCAGGGGACGTGACCGGCTACGCCACTTTCGTCCGCGAACTCGTCGCCCAGTACGGCGCCGTCACCGAAACCCTCCAAATCACCGAGGAGCCCAACGTCGCGGGCAACGCCACTCTCGACGGCGATTACCCCCGCGTGGCCGAAGCCCTCGTCGCCGGGGTGTCCGCCGCCAAGGACGAGGCCCGGCGGCTCGGCCACGACCACCTGAAGACCGGATTCAACTTCACCCCGCTCTTGGGCCCCGCCACTGGTTTCGTCCGCGCGCTCACCGAGCTCGGCGGCCCGCGGTTCGTCGACGACCTCGACTACGCGGGCCTCGACTTCTTCCCCGACGTCTTCCGCCCCATCGGCCGGGACGACCTCGCCGACGCCGTCGCCGGGCTGCTGAGCCACCACCGCACCGCCGTCCTCGAACCGGCCGGGCTCGGCCACTTGCCCCTGCACGTCACCGAACACGGCTGGCCCACCGGCCCCGACCGGACACCCGAGCGACAGGCCGAAGTCGTCGACACCGTCGTCCGCGCCATCGCCGCCTACGCCACGCAACTCCGGCTCAGCGGCTACACCCATTTCGCCCTCCGCGACGCCGACAGCACGAAACCCGGCCTGTTCCACCAGTTCGGCCTCACCACCGACGACTACCGGCCCAAGCCCGCTTTCGACGTCTACCGCAGCCTGATCGGGGAACTCAGCCCTTGCGCGCCACCAAGTACGCCTGCGGCGTCTTCTCGTGCGGCGGCTCCGGCTCCCGGACCAGGCGGGACTCGACCGTGAGCCCGGCGTCCGCCGCCAGCTGCTCGATCAGCTCCGGCCGCAGCCGGTAGGCATCGAGGGAAAGACCGTCGTGGCCGTACCCCTGCTCGATGTGCCGCACCTCGTCACCCACCTGGAAGGCCAGCAACAGCCGGCCACCCGGCACCAGCACCCGCGCCAGCTCCGCGAACACCTCCGGCAGCCGGGCCGGCGGCGTGTGGATGATCGAGTACCACGTCAGCGCACCCGCGAGCGACTCGTCCGCCAGCTCCAGCGCCAGCAGCGAACCCACCTCGAACTTCAGCCCCGGGTACGCCCGCCGCGCGACCTCCACCATGCCGGGGGAGAGGTCCACCCCGAACACGTCCAGCCCCAGCGACGCCAGGTACCCCGCGATCCGGCCCGGCCCGCACCCCAGGTCACCCACCGGGCCGGCCGTGCCCACCAACTCGGCGAACGCGTTGAGCATCGCCCGATCCCAGGTGCTTTCCGCGAGCATGCCGTCCGACACCTCGGCGTAGCTCTCGGCGACGGTGTCGTAGGCGGTCCGCGTCGCGGACACGAAACTGGGCTGGGCATCGGGGGAGACGGTCATGACCGCAGACCCTACTGCGCCGTTCATTGCTGATCCGACTGCAGCCACGGCGGAAACAGTCCCTACTGGCGGGTCGGCTGCAGACCGTATCCGCCTACTTTCGGTCGGATCAGCAATCCTTGCGCGGCAACGCGTCCGCGAAACGCCGTGACTACACCCGAGCGCGGTCGATGATCGCCGACGTGTCCGTGCCGGCCGGCAGGGTGCCGAACGCGAGCCCCCAGTCACCGGCGAACCGCGACGCGCAGAACGCGTCCGCCACCGCCTGGTCGCCCTCGCGCACCAGCAGGGAACCCTGCAACACCAACGCCATCGACTCCACCACCCGCCGCGCCCGGAACTCCAGACCGTCCACATCGGACAGTTCCTTCTTCAGCCGGCCCACCGCGTCGTCCAGCCGCGCGTCCACGCCCGAAGCCAGCTCGACCTCCGCGAAGTACGCCGCCACCGACTCCGGCTGCCGCGCCATCGCCCGCAACGCGTCCAGCGCCGCCACGTTGCCCGAGCCCTCCCAGATCGACATCAGCGGCGCCTCCCGGTACAGCCGCGGCATTCCCGACTCCTCGACGTAACCGTTGCCACCAAAGCACTCCAGCGCCTCCGCCGCGTGTGCCGGCGCCCGCTTGCACACCCAGTACTTCGTCACCGCCAGCCCCAGCCGCCGGAACGCCTGCTCCTGCTCGTCACCCGTCCGGTCGCCCGCCGCCGCCAGCCGCATCGCCACCGTGGCCGCTGCGTCCGACTCCACCACCAGGTCGGCCAAAACGTTCGCCATCAACGGCTGGTCCACCAGCGCCTTCCCGAACGCCTGCCGGTGCGTCGCGTGGTGCACCGCCCGCACCGCGCCCAGCCGCATGCCCGAAGCACTGCCCAGCGCGCAGTCCAGCCGCGTGTTGTTCACCATCTCGATGATCGTGCGGACCCCGCGGCCCTCCTCGCCGACCAGCCAGCCCAGCGCGTCTTCGTACTCGATCTCCGACGACGCGTTCGACCGATTGCCCAGCTTGTCCTTCAGCCGCTGCAGCCGGATCGTGTTCCGGCTGCCATCCGGCAGCACCCGGGGGAGCAGGAAACACGACAACCCGCCCGGCGCCTGCGCCAGCGTCAGGAACACATCCGACATCGGCGCCGACGTGAACCACTTGTGGCCCACCAGCCGATAGCTGCCGTCACCAGATGGCCGCGCCGTCGTGGTGTTCGCGCGAACGTCCGAGCCACCCTGCTTCTCGGTCATCGACATGCCCGCGATCAGCCCGCGCTTCGTGCTCGGCTCTCGCAGCCCGAAGTCGTACTCCGTCGACGCCAGCAACGGCTCGAACCGCTCGGCCAGCTCCGGCGTCGCCCGCAGCGCCGGCACCGCGGCGTAAGTCATCGAGATCGGGCAGGTGTGCCCGGCCTCCACCTGACCCCACACGTACAGCTTCGCCGCCCGCGCGGCGTGCGCCCCAACCCGGCTGTCCCGCCACGGCGCCGCCTGGAGACCATGCGACACCGCCACGCGCATCAGGTCATGCCAATGCGGATGGAACTCGACCTCGTCGATCCGATGCCCGTACCGATCGTGGGTGCGCAGCACCGGCTCGTTCTCGTTGACGATCCGGCCCCACTCCCGCGCCTGCTCACCACCGGCCAGCCGGCCCAGCTCGTGCAGCTCGTCCACAGCCCAGCCGGCATCCGCGCGGCCCACGGCCGCCAGCAGCGCCGGATCGTCCGCGACGTCGTAGACCAACGGCGGCACCTGGTTCGTGACTTCATGCGTGACGGACATCCGAACCTCCCAAGGACCGCACGACAAACGTGCGCAACTCGACCACATCAGCAGTCCCGCCACTGGTCAGCGGGCCGATCAGCACCTCGGCCGCGGCACCCACCAGCGCCGCGGCGGTGATCTTCGCGTCCTGTGCGGGCAGCACCCCAGCCCGCACGCCGTCGGCGACGTGCTCAGCCACGACATCCCGGAACGCCCGCCGGAACTCCAGCCGCTCCGCATCGATCAGCGCGTCCACCGGCTCGGCCAGCAGCGCGTACGCCAACCTCGGTGCCTTCAACGCCCGCGCGGCGAACGTCTCGAACACCGCGACCACTCGGCCGGTGGCATTCCCGGGCCGCTCCGACGCCGCGCGCACCGCTTCGACCTCACGGGACACGACCTGCCGGAACACCCGCACAACCAGCTCGGCCTTGGTGGGGAAGTGGCGGTACACCGTCCCCACCGCGATCCCGGCCCGCTCCGCGACCGCGGCTACCGAGCATCCCGCGTACCCGTGCTCAGCCAGCTGCTCCATGGCGGCGACGACGATCGCGTCGCGCAACGCATCCAGCCGCTCCTGCACCTTCGGGGTCCGTCGATAGGGCACGTCAAGAAGTGAACCACTAATTCACACCTTCGGTCAACGCCAGGTGCGGCCCGAAGCCGACCTGACCCAGCTCGCGCACAGGCAGCAGGGCGGGATCGGGGAGAAAGCGGACGGTCGTCCCGGTCGAGCCGGCCACCGGAACCGGAGTGAGGTCGGTGACGGGCACACCCCGCTCGTACCGTTGCGTCCACGCGGCGCCGTCCCGGCGATTGGTGTGCACCAGCCACACACTCAGCGCGGCGACCACGGACATGCCCCGGCGCGGATGACCGTCAGGAAGGAGCGGCGGCGCGGGGGAGTCGAAGAACCGGAGATCCCTGGTCGCCATCACGGGTTTCCGGACGGCCCGGCCGCGTTCGTCAACCTGCGTGACGGTGCCACGGCCTTCGTCGGTCACCGAGATCGAACCGTCGGAGTGGAAGGTGACGAACGCGCGTCCCGCGCCGAGGTCTTCGGCTTCCTCGGACGGATAAGCCAGCACTTCCAGCAACAGGTGCCGCGCACCGCCGGGAGCGAAGACATCCGGGCGCCGGCGGACCGACTCGAGGTGTTCGACGTCGACCTGACGGGACCAGTCATGGGTGTATGCCATCGGAGGAGTCTCGCAGAACGACCCAGGCGTTCAACTTGACATAATGTACATTATCGGCACTTGGATCAGGTACCGAAGGAAGCACTAGAGAGGGGCCGCAGGAAGCGATCTGAGTAGGTTTCTCCAGCAGAGACTGGTGGCGGGGACGCCAGCACCGCTCCGAGTCCGGCTCCGTGCCGCTGCCGTCCGCCGTTGACTGCTTCGACGCACCCTGAGGCTGTACGAGAGATCTTCCGGGAAGAGATCCCCGAGTTCGACGGCTCCTACGTGCGATTACTCCGATTCATTTCGTCACCGTGACGAATTGGTGTCGAGTGGCCGGACATTCATGCGGAGCGCCGGCAGAACGCCTCGCGAAGTTGATCACCGTAGGCCGGTCGGATTCGGGCACCTGGAGGCCAGGCGACGACTCGAACAGATGAACGCACGTCTCCCACGGCGTCTCGATGTCACCAAAATGGCCCCAGTGGGCCATTCGCGACGAGGTGGCCGGATCGAGAGTCCCCCAGAGTGGCAGACCGCCCGATATCGCCGCTTCATGCATAATTGCTATTATGCATGAGTTTGGATAGTCATCCACCTGCGAAGATTGTCGGTGCCGTACGGTACAAGATCCGGATGCAGGTTTCCCAAGCGCAGCAAGCCTTCTTCGCGGCCCGGCGGCCGCGCAAGGATTCGCCGCACACCACTGCCGCTTACCGGCGCGACCTGGCCGGGATCACCACTCTCCTGCTGGCCGAGGTGGGCCGGCCCGAGGACGAGCTGGACGTCGAGCACCTGACTGCCCCGGTGCTGCGGGCGGCGTTCGGCGCGTTCGCCGACGGGCACGCGAAAAGCTCCGTGCTGCGAGCCTGGTCGACGTGGAACCAGTGCCTGACCTTCTGTGTGTCGGACGGGCTGCTGGCCGGCAATCCAATGGGCGCGGTGGCCCGGCCCAAGACTCCCCCGCTGACGCCGAAACCGTTGCGGGGCGAGGAAACCCCGGAGCGTCTGCTCGCCGCGGCGGCCGATGGCGCGCGGCGGGCGCGGGATCCGTGGCCGGAGCGGGACGTGCTGGTGCTGGCCCTCGGTCTGGTCGCGGGACTTCGGGCGGCGGAGATGCGGGCGCTGGCCCCGCGGTCGGTCGTGGGGCGCGCGGGTGAGCTGCGGCTGCACGTTCACGGGAAGGGCAGCCGTGATCGGTCGATCCCGGTGCAGCCGGTGCTGGCGAAACTGATCGAGGCCTACGTCGAGTCGTGCCGGCGGCGGTTCCCCCGGCAGCGGTTCTCGTCGTCGGAGCCGTTGCTGCGGGATCGCGCGGGCGAGCCGATCGGGCGCGGGGCGCTGGAGTACCTGGTGAAGTCGTGTTACCGCTGGGCCGGTCTGCACGACCGGGTGCCGACGGGGGCGAACCTGCACGCCCTGCGGCACACTTTCGCGACGCGGCTGGCGGAGGATGGCGCGACGGCGTCGGAGATCATGAACCTGCTGGGCCACGCGAGCCTGGCGACGAGCCAGAACTACATCGAGGCGACCGGGCGGGAGCAGCGGGCGGCAGCGGCGAGCAACCGGACCTACCGCGCGCTGGACGGGCTGGGCGCGCCGGAGTGAGCCGCTCGGTGAGCAGCCGTGCCCGCTTTTTCGGAATTGCCGCGGACCGGTTTCCCGAGCGGGCTCTGACGGCTGTTCAGCGGAGCTGTTCGAGGTCCTTGGCCGCGTGCACGATCTCCTCGGCGAGTTTGCGCAGCTCCCCTGTGGCGGCGCCGTCCTCGGCAGCCGTGACGATGTCCTCGGCGGCGCAGCGGAGCTGGAAGAGACGGTCCTGAAGCGCGGCGATCTCGGTGTCGGACAGCACGACGGCGTCTTCGGGCAGGCCGCTGCGCTGGAGGGCGGTGCGGCGTTCGTACGCGCGTTGGCGGCAGGATTGTCCGCAGTAGCGGCGGCGCCGGCCGACGTTGCCGCCTTCGGGAAGGCGGCGGCCGCACCAGCCGCAGTGCTTGGGCGCGCTCGGGCGTCGCGGGACGACCAGCTCGTCTCCGGTCAGCGGGGCGTGTTCGGCCAAATCCCTCACCCGGCAGACCATAGCTGGCCATGGCTCGCTCATGCCGGGGCCATGCCGGAAGCGCACACTGGTTGCATGCGCCCACCGTTTCCGTACCTGGCCGGCCCGCTCCCCCGTGCGTTCGCCCACCGCGGCTGGCACCTCGGCGACCTGGCCGGGATGGAGAACTCGCTGCCGGCGTTCCGGCGGGCGGTGGCCGAGGGCTACCGGTACGTCGAGACGGATGTGCACGCGACGTCGGACGGGGTGGTCGTGGTGCACCACGACGGCACGCTGGACCGGACCACGGACGGCGGTGGAGAGATCGCGGCGCAGACGTGGGCGCAGCTGAAGAACGTGAAGGTCGGCGGGCGGGAGCCGTTGTCGCGGCTGGAGGACGTGCTGGAGGAGCTGCCGGAGGCGCGGTTCAACATCGACGTGAAGTCGAACGGCGCGGTGGAGCCGTTCGTGCGGGTGCTGAAACGGACGGGGGCGCACGGCCGGGTCGCGGCGGCGTCGTTCTCGGACGCCCGGCTGGCGCGGTTGCGGCGGTTGGCGGGGCCGGAGCTGCTGACGGCGATGGGGCCGCGGTCGGTGCTGGCGCTGTGGGCTCAAGGGTGGGCGCCGCTCCTGCCGATCGGGCGGCTGGCGAGTGGCTGGCTGGCGCAGGTGCCGGTGCGGCAGGGGCCGTTGACGGTGGTGGACCGGTCGTTCCTGCGGGCGGCGGAGCGGGCGGGGGCCGAGGTGCACACCTGGACGATCGACGATCCGGCGCAGATGCGGGAGCTGCTGGACCTCGGTGTGCACGGCATCGTGACGGATCGGCCGGACCTGCTGCGTGACGTGCTGGTCGAGCGGGGTGCGTGGCAGCCGGCCGGGTGACCGGCGCCCGCGGTCGCCGGGTCAGCGGGGCGGTTTGCCTTCCCAGGCGGCTTTCCAGGTCTTGGGGCCGAGGCGGCCGGAGTCGTTGATGCCGTTGGCGCGCTGGAGGGCGAGGACGGCGCCGCGGGTTTTGTCGTAGTAGCAGCCGGTGCCGGTGAAGCCGTAGCCGAACGCGTTCATGCGGAGCTGGAAGGTCTTGAGGGCGGGCGCGCAGTCGCCGTAGGCGTAGACGAGGCCGGGCCAGGCGGGCATCGCGCCGGACGGCGGCGCTGGGGTGGGCTTCGGCGCAGGTGCGGGCGGGGCGGGCTGGCCACCGCCGCCCATGTACGCGGACTCGTCGTAGGAGGGGACGCGCTTGCTGCGGGCGTCGTTGTCGCCGGCAAGGCTGAGCATGCCGGCGCACTCCCAGGGCTGCCAGCCGCGCATGCGGTACAGGTAGAGCGCGCGGTAGTCCTGTTCGCGGGGGCTGGCCTGGTCGGGGCGGTCCTGCCCGCCGACGCTGCGCCAGGTGTCGAGGTTGAACTGGTAGGCGCCGTAGTAGCCGTTGCCGGTGTTGGTGTTGTAGCGGCCACTGGCCTCGCACATGCGGAGTTTGGCCCAGGAGGTGGAACTGGGGTCCGCGGACGCGGCGCCGGTGACGGCGAGCTGCAAGCCGAGCACGGCCAGGGCGAGGATCAGGCATCTCGCCGCGGCCCGGTGAGCAGTGCGAACGCGGTTGGTCATGGGTGCACAGTAAGCAGCAGCCCCACTGTCCACAAGAGTCACACGACGAACACCAGTCTCACATGAACCATCGGAAAACCGCGTCAACGACACGCGGGAATCGCGATTCCGGCGGCCGTTCGGAGTAGCGCTTGATGATCTTCGGCGACGAACCGGACACGGTTTCGCTCATTCGGCGGTGTGCTGCGTCGCGGCCCCAGTAGTGTGCCGCCTGACCTGGAGATTCGTGACCGACAAGGAGCCCGGATGACGCTGCCCGACACCCGCGACAGGAAGCGGGAACGGTGGGGCTGGTACTTCTACGACTGGGCGAATTCCCCGTTCTATTCGTCGGTCACGACGGTGTTCGGCGCGCTCTACATGAGCACGATCGCGGCCTCGGACGCGAAACAGAACATCACCCTTAACGGGGACAGGCCGTGTGTCGGCGTCACGGGCGCGGACGACAAGCTGCGGAACTGCGACGTCTCGTTGTTCGGTCTCCATTTTCCCGCCGGTTCGACGTGGGGCTACCTGCTGTCGGCGGCCACGGTGGTGCAGGTGCTGGTGCTGCCGATCGCGGGTGCGGTGGCGGACCGGAGCCGGAACAAGCGGCGGATCCTGGGCGGGTTCGCGCTGCTGGGCGCGGTGGCGTCGGCGCTGATGTTCTTCATGGCCGGCTCGGACTGGCAGCTGGGCGCGGCGTTGTTCATCGTGGCGAACATCGGGTACGGCGGTTCGCTGGTCGTCTACTACTCGTTCCTGGTGGACATCGCGGAGCCGGACGAGCGGGACGACGTTTCGGCGAAGGGCTGGGCGTTCGGCTACCTGGGCGGTGGGGTGGCGCTGGCGTTGCAGCTGGCGTTCTACCTGAGCCGGGATTCGCTGGGGGTCAGCACGGAGACGGCGGTGCGGATCTGCTTCCTGACCTCGGGGCTGTGGTGGGCGGTGTTCACGGTGCCGGCGCTGCGGGCGCTCCCCCGCGTCCATGTGCCGGTGGCGGTCGGGCGCGGGGTGTCGGTGCTGCGGGCGGGGTTCCGGGAGCTGCGGCAGACGCTGCGCGAGGCCCGGCAGTTCCCGCTGACGCTGGCGTTCCTGGGCAGTTACCTGCTGTTCGCGGACGGGATCAACACGGTGGTCAGCGTGTCGGCGCAGTACGGGAAGGACGAGCTGCGGTTCTCCGACGAGGTGCTGATCGTGACGGTGCTGGTGATCCAGTTCGTCGCGTATGCGGGCGGGGCGCTGCACGGGCTGGTGGCGCGGCGGCTCGGCGCGAAGCGGACGATCCTGGGCAGCCTGGTGCTGTGGGTGGTGGTGCTGGGGTGCGCGTATTTCGTGCAGCCCGGGAAGTCCTTGCAGTTCTACGCGCTGGCGGTGGGGATCGGGCTGGTGCTGGGCGGGACGAACGCGCTGTCGCGGTCGCTGTTCAGCCAGATGATCCCGGCCGGGAAGGACGCGCAGTACTACTCGCTCTACGTCGTGGGCGAGAAGGGCACGTCGTGGCTGGGGCCGCTGGTGTTCGCGGGTGTCGGCCAGGCGACGGGGTCGTTCCGGCTGGCGATCGTGGCGCTCGTGGTGTTCTTCGTGCTCGGGCTGGTGTTCGTGGCGCTGGTGCCGGTGCGGCGCGCGATCGTGGCCGCGGGGAACCGTCCGCCGGAGGTGCTGTGAGCCCAGATAGGGTCGAACGTCGTGACTGCGCTCAACGACAGCGGGCTCGACGCTCCGCCGCCCGTGGAAGACCCCACCGACGCCTTGTCCCCGGTTCCCCCGGCGGGCGCTCGGCGGAGCGCGGTCCCCGGCGGGCGGCTGAAGTTCTGTTACGGCCCGATGGACTGCGGGAAGTCGACGCTCGCGTTGCAGATCGACCACAACCACGCGCGGCAGGGCCGTCGCGGGCTGGTGCTGGTGCGCCACGACCGGTCCGGCGTGCCGCAGATCACCAGCCGGATCGGGATCACGCGGCGGGCGACGGAGGTCGGCACCGGCACCGACGTGCGGGAGCTGGTGCGCGCGGAGTGGGCGCGTGGGCAGCACGTGGACTACATCATCGTGGACGAGGCGCAGTTCCTCTCCCCCGCGCAGGTGGACCAGCTGGCGGAGCTGGCCGACGAGGCGCGCATCGACGTGTACTGCTTCGGCATCGCGACGGATTTCCAGAGCCGGCTGTTCCCGGGGGCCGCGCGGCTGTTCGAAGTGGCCGACGACCTGCAGCCGGTGCAGGTGGAAGTCCTGTGCTGGTGTGGGCTGCCGGGCCGGTTCAACGCTCGGGTGAGGAATGACAAAATACTTCGCGAGGGTGACACTGTTGTAGTGGCTGACACAGAGCAGCCCGTAGTTGAAACTTCAGCTTCAGTACGATCTGATGCCGAAATGGCTACAGTCCGTTATCAGGTACTGTGCCGCCGACACTTCCGTTCGGGCGACCTGGGTCCCGCGACCGAGCACCACGGTCAGTTACGGTTGTCGTGAGCGCAGGGTCAGTAGCCCAACTGGGGGATATCCGCACTAAGAAGGCGGTGACCGCGTCATGCCAGAGCGCGAAACGTCTCCTAGTAGTGGAAGCTGACGCCGAGGGGTGACACAGCTCATCGTGAGCAACGACATGATGTCCCGGGAATCCCTCGGACGCCGCGATCGTTGCATAGGGTGAGCACCACCCTGGCTCCACCCGGAGCTGACTGAAAGGACTCCATCATGGCCGACCGTGTTCTCCGTGGAAGCCGGCTGGGAGCGGTCAGCTACGAGACCGACCGCAACCACGATCTCGCCCCGCGTCGCACCGTGCGCTACGCCTGCCCCAAGAACCACGAGTTCGAGGTGCCGTTCTCCGACGACGCCGAGATCCCGACGGTGTGGGAGTGCAGGCTGCACGGCAGCGAGTCCGAGATCGTCGATGGCGGGCAGCCCGAGCAGAAGAAGACCAAGCCCCCCAGGACGCACTGGGACATGTTGCTGGAGCGCCGCTCCATTCCCGAGCTCGAGGATCTGTTGAACGAACGTCTCGCCGAACTCAAGGGACGTCGGACCAGCCGGTCCGCGTGAGTCTCGGCCAGTAGCTGGCTCCCACCACAGGAAAGCCCCCGTGACCTCCCCCCACGGGGGCTTTTCGCTGTCCTCGGCCGGTCGCCGGGATGGAAAGCTGGGGTGATGACCTCCCTGCCCGAACAGCTGGCCCGGACGCGGCGGTTCACCCTCGGCGCGCCGGACCGGTTCCGTCCGGCTCAGGGCGGGGCGGTGGTGCTGTTCGTGCGTAGCCGGGGCGGTGAGGACCCGCTGGACTGCCTGTGGGCGCTGGACCTCGGCTCGGGGACCGAGCGGCTGCTGGCGGATCCCGCGCGGCTGTCCGGAGTCACGTCGGCGGGCATCGGCGCCTACGACACGGGCGGCGCGCTGGTGG
>DASXYS010000134.1:0-50794 GCA_036502365.1 Amycolatopsis sp. | reverse complement strand
CCGCGCAGGATCGCGGCCGTGATCGCCTTGCCCGGGTACGGCCGGAACGCCACCGGGCTGGTGAACACCACGTTCTCCGCCAGTGCCGCGGCGATCGCGTCCGGATCGCGTGCCTCGACGGCTTCGCGGAAGCTCTTCATGCCCTACCTCGATCTGCTCGGCTCGGATGGTTACTCCGGACAGCTTAGGTCCCGGCCGGGTTCGAGTCCTCTGTGGACACCCTGGCCCGAACTGTGGACGGCGAGCGGGCGCGTCACGCTCGGCTCGGCGAAACAGCGCAAGCTGTACAGCCATATGCGGCTTGGCGCACCTGCCACGCGGGCACGCCACCGCCGTCGTACCCGGCGATGAGGACTCGCCCGACATGGCCGGAATGTCCTTGTCCGCCGCGGATTCCGGCCCTGGCGGGGATCTTCGCGCCGGTAGGCTGACGATGTCAGCAAGATCGTGGACAGGAGTGCGCATGAAGATCGGGATCGGCCTGCCGAACCAGGTGCGGGACATGGACCCCCGGGTCCTGCCCGGGTGGGCGCGGCGGGCTGAGGAGGCGGGATTCTCGACGCTGGGCACGGTGGGGCGCACGGCGTACCCCGGCGTGATGGACACCGTCGCGCTGGCCGCGGCCGCGGGCGCGACCGAGCGGATCGGGCTGCTCAGCAACGTGCTGCTCGGCCCGGTGTGGCCGCCGGTGCTGCTGGCGAAGGAACTCGCCGGCATCGACGGCGTCTCCGGGCACCGCCTGACGCTCGGCCTCGGCATCGGCGCCCGCGAGGACGACTTCGTCGTGGACGGGCTGGGCCCGAAGGGGCTCGGCAAGCGGATCGACGCCGACCTCGAGACCTACCGCAGCGTCTGGGACGCGGAGCCGATCGGCGGCGGGGTCAACCCGGCGGTGCCGCCGGGCACGCGCCGGGTGCCGCTGCTGTTCGGCGGCGGGGCACCGGCCTCGTTCGCCCGGATGGCGCGGTGGGGCGAGGGGTACGTCGGCGGTTCGGTACCGCCGGAGATGGTGGCCGGTTCGTTCGACCAGGCCCGGGCCGCGTGGACGGAGGCGGGCCGGGAGGGATCGCCCCGGCTGGTGGCCATCGCCTACTTCGCGCTCGGGGACCCGGAGCAGGGGCGCGGCAAGGTGCGGGACTACTACAGCAATTTCGGCGACTTCGCCGACCTGGTCGCCAGCGGGGTCCGGAGCACGGCCGAAGACCTGCACAAGGCGGTTTCGGACTTCGAGGGCATGGGGGCGGACGAGCTGATCTTCAACCCGGCCACGGACAATCCGGCCGACATCGAAGCGCTCGCCGAGATCGTGCTGTAGCTCGGCAGGCCGGTCGTCCGGTCCCCTGAGCCGGGTTTCAGGGGGCCGGGCGCAAGGCGTCTCGCAGGGCGGTCAGGCCGACCGGGCCGACGGCCAGCGCGTCGTGGTGCCAGGCGCGGAGCGCGAAACCCGGGCGGGACGACGCTTCCTCGCGGGCCTGGAGCCAGGCGCGTTCGCCGAGTTTGTACGCGATGGCCTGGCCCGGCCAGCCGAGGTAGCGGACCACCTCGGCGTGCACCTGGTGCGGGGCGGCCAGGCCGCGTTCGCGCAGGACGCGGCAGGCGGTGCCGAAGTCCCAGCGGGAGCCGTCCGGCAGGGGCAGGTCCAGGTGGGAGCCGATGTCGATGACCACGCGGGCGGCGCGCATGGCCGAGCCCGACAGCATGCCCAGACGGGTGCCGGGCTCGGAGTACCAGCCGAGTTCGTCCGCGAGGCGCTCCGCGTAGAGCGCCCAGCCTTCGGCGTGGCCGCTGACCGAGTAGACCCGCGCGAAGCGGCTGACCCGGTCGGCGGCCAGCTTCGCGGTGCCGACCTGCAGGTGGTGGCCCGGCACGCCCTCGTGGAACACCGTGGTCAGCTCACGCCACACGGTGAACCGGTCCCGGCCGCCCAACGGCCACCAGGTGCGGCCCGGGCGGGTGCGGTCCTCGCTGGGGCCGGTGTAGTACGGGGCGCCGGACGCCGAACCCCGCGCGATCGTCACATCCAGCGTTTGCAGGGGCTCCGGGATGTCGAAGTGCTCCGCCGCTGCCAGCGCGCGTTCGTGGGCCGCGCGCAGCCAGTCCACATAGGACTCTTCGCCGGTCACGCTGTACGCGGTGTCCAGGATTTCCTGCGCCTGCGCGACACTCGCGCCCGGACGCACCCGTGCGGCCTCCGTCGCCAGTTCGCCTTCGATCCGCTCCAGCTCGGCCCAGCCCCACTCGTACGCCTCGGCCAGGTCGACGTCCGCCCCCAGGCTCAGCCGCGCGCCCGCGGCGTAACGCTCGGCGCCGACACCGTCCACCTCGGTCGCGCGGGGCGCGTACTCGTCGCGCAAATACGCGGCCAGCCCGGCGTACCCGCGGTAGGCGGCGTCGGCCGCGGCGCGCAGTTCGGCGGACAGGGGGCCGTCGCCGTAGCCGTCCAGCAGGGTCTCGTGCACTCCGGCGTACCGGTCGGCCTGCGCGGCCGTCTCGAGCGCCTGGCGCCGCGCCGCGGGCAGGCCCCGGTCGAGGCCTTCGCCCAGCGCCGAGCGCCAGCCGGCCAGCATGGGCTCCACCCCGGCCAGCCGCAGGGCGATCACGTGCCAGTCTTCGTCGCCGGTGCGCGGGAGCATGTCGACCGAGTCGCGCACCGAGGTCAGGATCCCGAAGTGCGCCTTGACGGTGCGCAGCGGCTCGCCCAGATCGTGCCACGCGAGCTGCGCCTCCAGCCGTTCACGCAGGTGCGCGCCCGCGATCCGGTCCGGCGCCGACTCCGGCGTGAGCGAGCCCAGCGCGGCGAGCGTGCGCCGGGCCAGCCCGGCCCTCGCTTCGACGCCTTCGGGCCCGTAATCGGTCAGCGCGGCCGGATCGGCCGCGATGCCGCGCATCGTCGCCATCACCGGGTCCAGTGCGGCTTCGGCGGTCACATGGTCGTCGCAGAGCTGGAAGATCGGCGTCACCCGGCCACGTTATACCCGGGCCGGACCGCTCCGGTGAGCATCGGCGCGGCCCGGGTCCACATCAGACGGTGCGGGCCGTGGTCAGCGGCCGAGGCCGTCCGCCGCTTTGAGGCCGAGGACGTCCAGCAGCAGAGCGCAGTCCTCGGCGTCGGTGGACCTCGACGCGACCGTGCGGGCGCAGCGGTGGCGCTGCTCCGGCGTGAGGCCGAACGGGTCCGGCAGTGAGGCCGGCTTGGGCGGCGGCCACTTCGCCGCGTGCCGGGCCGGCTTCACCGCTCGCTCCGCGGTGCGCCCGGCGGCCGGGCGTCCAGGATGTCGGTGGCGCGCACCAGGTCGGCGGGGGAGTCCTGGGCGGCTTCGTACGGCCGGATGGGCACCCAGGTGGTGCCGGTGTGCTCATCACGGAGACTGCGGCCCGCTACGGTCCCACCGCGCTCCTGCCAGTCCGGGGCCGGGACGTTCGCCGCTTCACGACCGCCACGCGCGTCGCGGTTGCTGTAGCCATAACTGCCGCCATAGCTGCTACGGGCGTCACGGTAGCTACGGGTGCCGCGGTGGGTGCGGCAGCGATAACGGACCAGCCAGCCCGGCGGGTAACCGCCGCCATGCCGGGTGGGCCAGGCGCGCTCCCCGGGAGCGACGGTGTCCGGCTGCCCGGAGCCCACGGTGTCCGGCTGCCCTGAATCCACTGCCTCAGCCATGGTCGGCTCTTCGGCTCACCCGGGGATCGGGCCGGGAGGGATCGCGTTGGCTTTCTTCCGCCAGAAGCACCTGCTCGCTCCGCTCTGCTCGGGACACGTTTCGGTCGCCGAGGTCCGGGGCGGTGTTCCAGAGTAGGCGCCGCGGCCGCCCGGCGGCTCGGCCAGCCGGGTGGTTCCCGAACGGGCCAACGGCAAAGGTAGGAACTCTACTCAGAGTAGGACGGTCAAGGCCGGGGTCGATCCTGTCCCGTATTGTCCGGAAAACCAAGCCTGGACGGCGAATGACCAGAATTCGGCGGTACGGAGGTAGTTACGGACGAGCCAGGTGTGACTATATTCATCTGATGTCTATCCGCTGACCTGTCGGAGAGCCTGATGCGAATCGTCACCGTTGCCGCGCACCTGGTCACCGTCCTTGCCACCGTCGCGGCCGTCGGCGCCGTCCCGGGGCGAGCGCCCGACCTCCTCTACGCCGCCCCGTCCGGGCACGGCTCGTCTTGTAATGCCGCCGCCCCGTGCGACCTGTCCACCGCGCGCGACCACGTCCGCGGGCTGCTCCCGCACGCACAAGGCGACGTCGTGGTCGAGCTGAGCGGCGGCACCTACCGGCTGACCGAGCCGTTGCGGCTGGGCGTGCAGGACTCCGGCACCCCCGGCCACCAGGTCGTCTACCGCGCCGCGCCCGGGCAGACCCCGGTCCTCAACGGCGCGGTCCAGGTGACCGGCTTCCAGAAGACCGACGCGGCCAAGAACATCTACCGCGCGCCGGTGCCGAAGGGGACCGCGAGCCGGAACCTGTTCGTCGACGGCGTCCGCGCGCAGCGGGCCCGCTCGGCTCAGGACCCCGCCGGGTTCTCGGTGACGGCCACCGGGTTCGCCACCGCCGACGCGTCGTACACCTCGTGGACGAACGCGAGCCAGGTCGAGGTCGTCGCGAACAACGCGTGGAAGCAGCTGCGCTGCCCGCTGGCCTCGATCACCCCCGGCGCGTCCGGCGGCTCCGCGCTGACCGTCGACCCCGGCTGCTGGAACAACAACCACAGCGCGGTCCCGAACCCGGGCTTCCCGTTCAACGGCGCGGGCCTGCCCACGCTCGACCGCGTCACCTGGCTCGAAAACGCCTACCAGCTGCTGGGCACCCCGGGGCAGTTCTACCTCGACAGCGCCGCCGGCTACCTCTACTACGTGCCGCGCCCCGGTGAAGACCTGGCGAAGGCCGACGTCGAACTGCCCGTCGCGCCGGAGCTGCTCGACCTGGCCGGCACGCCCGGGCACCTCGCGCCGCTGAACGATTCGGACTGGCGCGCGACCTACACCGGCAGCTGGAGCTACTCCTCCGGACGGCCCACCGGCGACCTGGGCGGCGACGTCCACTACACGCAGCAGAACGGCGACGCCTTCTCGTACACCTTCACCGGCACCGGCCTTCAGGTCCTCACCGAGACCAACTCCGACGAGGGCGACATGGACGTCTATGTGGACGGCGCCAAGGTTTCCACGGCTTCGGCCAAGAGCGCCGAGCGGCTCGCGCAGCAGGCCGTCGTCTCGGTCACCGGGCTGCCACAGGGAAAACACACCGTGCGCGTGGTCAAGGTGAGCGGTGACTACCTGCTGATCGACGGCTTCACCGTGATCCCCGACGTGATCGCGCCCGTGCACGACATTTCCTTCAGTGGCTTGACCTTCGCCTACACCACGTGGAACGCGCCGAGCACCGCCGGCTACGTCGACAACCAGGCCGGTGTGCTGTGGGACCCGGCGACCCACGCGCCGGTGCGCATCCCGGCCGCCGTGCAGGTGCACCGGGGCGCGCGGATCGCGTTCACCGGCGTCACCGTTCAGCACACCGGGACCGCGGGCATCGACTTCGCCGACCAGACGCAGGACTCCGCCTTGTCGGGCAGCTCCGTCACCGACACCTCGGGCGGCGGGGTCGCCGCCGGCGAGGTCGACGACTACTACCAGACCCAGCCCGCGCTGATGACCAGCGGCAACACCGTGTCCGGCAACGTCATCCAGCACCCCGGGCAGGAGTACCAGGACGCGGTCGGCGTCTGGGTGGGCACCAGCCGCGGGACCACGCTGGCGCACAACGATATCGGCTACACGCCGTACTCCGGCGTCTCGATCGGCTGGGGCTGGGGCTGGGCGTCGAGCTGCGTGCTGCAGGCGAAACAGGGCCTGCCCGACCCGTGCAAGCACGGCACCACCTACACCGGCGGCAACCACGTGACCGCCAACCACGTGCACAGCGTGATGGGCGTGCTGAACGACGGCGGCCCGGTCTACACCCTCGGCGGCCAGTCGTCCGGCTCGGACTTCACCGGCAACGTGCTGGGCGAGTGCATCAACGGCTGCAACGAGATCTACCACGACGAGGGCAGCTCGCTGTGGGACACGCACGGCAACGTGGTGCGGATGAGCAACGGCTCCCCGTGGCTGCACCTGTGGACGCCGACCATCCACGACGACCACATCTACGGCAACTACTCCGACACCGCCCAATACCAGAACAACGGCACCGACATCACCCTCGAACAGTCCACAGTGGTCCCGGACGGGCGCTGGCCCGCGGCGGCGCAGGCGATCATCGACGCCGCCGGGCCGGGCACCCCGCCGGGCCCGGTGATCGACGACGACGACCTCCGCATCGCCTACCTCGGCACCTGGTCCTCCAGCGGCTCGCGTAACGACGGGGACCTGGAGAACGGCGTGCACTACAGCCAGCAGAACGGCGATTCCGCGGCCATCACCTTCACCGGGACCGGGATCAGCTTCCTGACCGAAACCAATTCCGACGAGGGGGATATCGCCGTCACCCTCGACGGGGTTTCGAAAGGCACCGTCAGCGCGAACACTGCCCAGCGGCAGAGTCAGGTTCCCGTTTATTCGGTGACCGGGCTCGCCGCCGGTTCGCACACGCTGACCGTTTCGAAAGCGACTGGAACCTATTTCCTGGTGGACGGGTTCCGTATTTCCTGAGCCGCCGTGAAGGCCTCCTTGCCCGTGTCGGACGAGGAGGCCTTCACGGACCTCAGTCAGCGGGCCAGCAGCCGCAGGTCGATCGCGTCGGCCATGGCCTGCATGCCGGCTGTGTTCGGGTGGAGGTGGTCACCCGAGTCGAAGGCGGGCCGCAGCGCCGCCGGATCGGAGGGGTCTTGCACCGCTTGGTCGAAGTCCACGACACCGTCGAACGCCCCGCCGGTGCGGATCCAGGCGTTCGCCGCCTGGCGGATCGCCTCGGCCGGCGGGCTGTAGTAGCCCGCGCCCTTGTCCGGCAGCATGGTGCCGCCGATGATCCGCACTCCGGCGCGGTGCGCTTGGTCGATCAGCGCCCGGTAGCCGTTGATGAGGTCCTGTGCGGTGAGCGGCGCGCCGTTCGGGCCGGCGTTGTTGCCGATGTCGTTGATGCCCTCCATCAGGATCACCGTGCGGACGCCGGGCTGGGCCAGCGCGTCGTGGCCGAACCGCTTGAGCGCGCTGACGCCCTGCCAGATGTTCGGCACGTCGGTGAGCACCCGGTTGCCGCCGAGCCCGGCGTCGGCCACGGCGGTCGGGCGCGGCCCGGCGAGCCGTCGGGCCAGGTCGTCGGGCCAGCGGCGGTACGCACTCGCGGGCGTGTTGTAGCCGTCGGTGATGGAGTCGCCGAACGCGACGACCGTGCCGGTCGCGGTGGGGGCGACCACATCGAGCCCGGACAGGTAGTACCAGGAAGTCGTTGCGGTGACGTAGTTCCCGTCCTCGTCCTCGGCGGCGTGGTTGCCGGGCTTCGAGAGGTAGGAGACGTCGAACGCGTCCGAGTGCCAGGTCGCCGAGCTGGTGGCCTGCGGCAGGTAGAGGCTCACCAGCACGTTCTGCTCGGCGCGCACCGGCATCGGGATCGGGTCGCTGAGGACCTCCTGGCCGGCCGGGATGGTCAGCGTCCGCGCGTGCGAGAACGTGACTGCCCGCTGCGACCCGGCGACGGCCGTCGCCCGGTCCGCCTGCAGTGCCACGCTCACCGCGCCGACGGCCAGGGGGGTGGTGCTGCGCAGATTCGACAGGTGCAGTCGTAGGCCCGAGCCGCCGACGCTCGGGTGGGCGACCATCCGCAGGGTCTGGCCGGTGAAGTTCGGCCCGCCGATCGTCATGCTCGGGGACCAGGAAGAAATCCACGGGGCGTTCGGGTGATCCGCCGCCGCGGTGGCATTATTCGTGCTGCCCATTATTCCCAGAATAACCGCCATCGCGCACAGCAATGTCTTCTTTGTCATCACTGGTAATCGCCTTTTCTTTCGGGGAAATACAGTATTACCGTTTTCCGGCCCGAGAGGAAAGACCTATTTCGGATCTGCTTCAGCGATGGGGGTAGTGAGCGGCGAGGGTGGCCCAGACCTCGAGCACGTCGAGCGCCTGCTGTGGGCTCGCGGCGGCGAAGCGGACTGTGCGCCCGTCGAGCCGCTCGGTGCCGGGAACGCGGGCGGCCAGATCCGCCGCGCCGTTGGGCCGCAGTTCGGCCTCGACGACCAGTTCGTCCGGAATGGACAGCGGCCGGACGGCGCCGGAGAGAGCGTTCCGCACCGCCCGCGCGGCCCCGGCAGTGATGGCCTCGCGGGCGACTGCCGGGTGACGGCTGCGCGCTGCGGTGCGGCCGAGCGCGGTTTTCACCGGGACGGTCACCACGCCGGGGAAGACGCGCTCCGCGTGCGCGCAGACCACGTCGTCGCCGGTGACGAGCCCGACCGGCACGCCGTGTTCCGCGGCGATCAGCGCGTTCAGGTCCGCTTCGCCGATGGGCACCCCGCCCAGCCGGACGTCGGCGAACCCGCTGCCGCTGGAGGTGTGCGCGAGCACGCCGGCCGGATCGGCGGCCCCGGCGTGATAGCCCACCAGCAACACGACGCCACTGCCGGACGGCAGCTCCTGCATCATGCCCAGCTGTGTGGGCTCGCCGATCACGTAGTCGGCGCGCCGGTCGAGCCGCTCGCCGAGCCGGTTGTCCGCCGGGCCGTGGCTGTCGTTGACCACGACGGACGTCGCGCCGCCCTCGAACGCCCCGGCCACCGCGGCGTTGGCCTCCAAGGTCATCAGCTCGCGCGCTGCCGGGTAGTCCCGGCCGCCGGGCCCGATCTGCTGACGCGTGGCGATTCCCGCGACGCCCTCCAGGTCCACCGAAATCAGCACGTCCACGGCGGTTGCCCCCACTCGCTCGTCCTGGCCGGAGCCTACCCACGCGTGCGGGCCGGTCCGATCAGGTGTAAACCTAGTAACACTAGGTTTTAAGGCTGTGAAAGGAGCCGCCGATGATCGAGACGCCGCTGCCGTCCCCGCTGGTCCGGATCGAGGGCGCCGCCGAGGTGCTGCCGGTCGACGGCGGGGTCCGGCCCAGCCGGCTCCCGGCCGCGGCGCTGCGCCGGGCCCCCGCACCGTCCTTCGCGCTGATCGCGGCCGCCACAGCTGGGATCAGGCTCCGCCTGCGCACGGCGGCGACCGCGCTGGAGCTGGCGACCGGCCTGACCCGTGCCGCGGTGCCGGGCGTCGGCACGCTGCCCGCCGTGTTCGACCTGTTCGCCGACGGCGACCGGGTCGCGCGGGTCCCGGCCGAGGGCGGCGCGGTGATCGCGCTCGACGCCCTCGCCTCGGGTGGCGACGACGACGCCCGGCAGGTCATCCGGTTCGCGGGCCTGGCACCGCGGGAGAAGGACGTCGAAATCTGGCTGCCGCACACCGCGCTCTGCGACGTGCACTCGGTCCGCGCCGACGCCCCGCTGGTCGAGCCGCCGCCGTCGACCGTGCCGCGCTGGATTCACTACGGCTCGTCGATCAGCCACTGCATCGAGGCCGAAGGGCCCAGCGACACCTGGCCCGCGGTGGCCGCTCGCGCGACCGGGCTCGATCACGTGAACCTCGGCTTCGCCGGCAACGCCATGCTGGACCCGTTCGTCGCGCGGGCCATCCGCGACCGGCCCGCCGGCGTGATCAGCCTGAAGATCGGCGCGAACATCGTCGAGCAGGCCACCATGCGCGTGCGCACGTTCCTGCCCGCGGTGCACGGGTTCCTCGACACGATCCGCGAGGCGCACCCGGACACACCCGTCATCGTGGTTTCGCCGATCATCTCGCCGGTCATGGAGGAGTTCGGCGGCCCGGTCGTGTACGACGGCGGCGTGACCAGGACGCTCGGCACCCGCCTCGACCTCGAACACGGCGCGCTGAACCTGCGGATCGTCCGGGAGCTGCTGGCGGATCTGGTTGCCGGGCGCGTGGCCGAGGGCGAGGCGCTCACCTACGTCGACGGCCGCGAGCTGCTCGGCGAGCCCGAAGACCTCCACGACGGCATCCACCCGAGCGCGCCCGCGTACCTGCGGATGGGCGCGCGGTTCGCGAAGGTGCTGGCGGGCCAGGGTTTTGACCAGTCGGCATGACCGCGGGCCTGGGTGCCGCGGGGCTGTCCCGAGCAGGGCTCAGCCGCGGCCCCACTTCTGGTTGCCGTTGCCCGAACAGGTCCAGATCTCCAACGGTGTGCTGTCGACCGTTCCGGCGTTCTTGGCGTCCAGGCAGGTGCCGGAGGCGACGTTGACGACCGTCCCGTCGCCGTGGACCCGCCACTGCTGGGTGTTGCCGGCGCCGCAGCTTCGGATCTCCACGCCGGTGCCGTCCGCGGTCGCCCCGCCGATGAGGCCGAGGCACTTGGTGTCGTAGACGGTCAGCTGGTTGGAGCCGTCGGACGTCCAGGTCTGGTTGTCCGAGCCGAAGCAGTCCCACAGCGCGGGCTGGGCGCCGTCGTCCCGGCTGGCCGCGGGCACGTCCACGCACCGGCCCGAATCCTGGCCCCGGAGCGGGCCTGCGGCGTTCCGGCGGGCCCACTTCTGGTTCGCGCCGCCGGTGCAGGTCCACAGCTCCAGCGGGGTGCCGTTCGCATAGGACTGGCCGGTCGCGTCCAGGCAGGTGCCGGACGCGACGTTGACGACCGAGCCGTCCGGCTTGACCGTCCACTGCTGGCTGCCGCTGCCGGAGCAGTCCTCGATTTCCACCTGGGTGCCGTCGGCCGTGGCGCCGCCGGCGGTGTCGAGGCATTTGGTGCCGTAGACCATCAGCTGCTTGGCCGGGGTGGACGTCCAGCCCTGGTTGCCGCCGCCGTTGCAGTCCCACAGATCGACGACGGTGCCGTTCGTCTGGCTCAGCGCCGGGACGTCCGCGCACAGGCCGGAGTTCTGGTCCTTGAGGAAGCCGCCGACCGAGCCCGCGGCATTCGGCGTCACCGAGAGGTTGTCGAACTGGTCGGTCTGGTAACCGACCACGCCGAGGCCGACCTGGCCGGTGGGATAGGAGTTGTCGTGAACGGTGCCGAGCGTGGCGCCGTCGAGCTTGGCGGTGATCTCGTCACCGGAGAAGCCGAGCGAGAGGTTGTGCCAGCTGTTCAGCCCCGGCGCCGCGTGAGTGCCCGAAAGGAGCGTGCTGAGGTTGCCGGCGCTGGTGTTCTTGGTGATGGACCAGGCCCCGCTGTCGCTGACCCGCAGCTCGTAGGCGGCCTGATGGCTTTGCGGCCGGGTCTGGGTGTTGGCCCGCCCGAGCAGTTCCGCGGTGCCGGCCTGCTGGAGGTCGACGTCCGTGCTCACCGTGTAGTCGGACCAGGACGGATCGCCGGCCAGCGTGAAAGCGTCCGAATCGTCCTGCCATTCGATCGGCTTGACCGGCGTGACCTGCTGCACGCACTGGCCGGACCGACCGGCCGTGCACGGCCGCACCTCGTACGAGCCCTGCATGTCGGAGAGGTACTTCGCCTCGGTGCTGGTGGCGTCGTTGTCGAAATTATCGCTGTAGGGCAGGGCGAGCGGGTGGTCGGCGGGCGCGGTCGCGGCGCCCTTGCCCTGGCCCGTCGTCGTGGTGACGGTGTAGGCGTAGCCCGGCTGCATGGTCAGCGAGTACGACCCGTTGCTCGGGGTGATGTCCTGGGTGTGGATGAAGTCCGTCGACGCGCTGGGGTGGTTCACATTCGTGGCCCACACATGCACCGGGCCGGTGGACAGGCCGCCCTTGACGGTGAAGTTCGCGGTCTGCGCGGCCGTGGCCGTCGTGGTCTCCAGCACGGTCGAGTAGTCCGTGCCGTTCGGCGACTTCAGCGTCACGTAGCTGCCGTTGGCCTCGGCGCCGCCGAGGTGGCCGGAGGCGGAGTCGATGAACTTCCAGCCCGGCTGCGCGAACTGGGTGACCTGCGCGGTCGCCCAGGTGTTCTCGCCGATGCTGTAGTGCCCGGACCACGGCGAGTTGGCTGTGGACAAACCCACTGTCGCATAAGGAAGATTGGGGTAGATCGCCGCGAGCAGCGGCCAGTTCAGGTACGCGGTCATGTCGGCGTCGACGTACCCGCGGGTGATCGAGCGGATCAGCGCCGGCGCGCCGGCGTTCATGTCGATCGAGCCGTTTTCGCTGGCCCACAACGGTTTTCCGTTGTTCTTCGCGGCATCGGTGCTGGAGCAGCTGTTCGCGTTGCCGCCGTCGCCGCCCTCGCAGGGGTAGTGCGCGCCGATCACGGACACCGCGTTGTTGAACGCCGGGTTGGCCGCCATGTCGTCCGCGACGCCCCAGCCGCTGTCGTCACCCACGATCTGCACGCTCGAGTACCCGGCATTGTTGAGCGCCGAGCGCAGCTGGATGTACCAGTTCACGTCGTGCCCGCGCTCGTTCCACCCGCCGAGGTAGTCGATGGTCAGGCCGTTCTGCTTGGCGCAGCCCAGCCAGGTGATCAGGTAGCCGATGGTGTCGCTCGACCAGAACCCGCCGTTGATCCAGCCCGGCGCCGCCCAAGCGAGCGCGGAGAGCTTGATGCCCGGGTTACGCGCCTTCGCCTGCTTCATCAGCCAGAACTCGTAGCCGGCATTGCAGTTGACCTGGCCCTTGACGTGCTCGACCGACGGCTCGGAGCCGTCCGTCGAGTTGGCGTCGCCGCCGATCTCCGTCTTGAGGATCTGCAGGTTCGCGCCGTAGTCCGGCTTGAACAGGTAGTCGAGGATCTGCGCCTGCTGGGCGGCCGGATACTCGGTCAGCAGCCGGGAATTGCCGCCGCCACCGCTGATCGCGCCGATGCCGTCGAACGTCCGCCCGCCCTGGCCGCCGTCCACCGTCACGGACGTTTCGGTCGCAGCGGGCTTCGCCGGATCGGCCTGCGCGGGGGGCGCGGTCGACGACAGGGCGCCAGCGAGCAGCGCCATGATCCACAACGGGGCAAGTCTGGGTGAACGGGACACCGGTGGCCCACCTCCACTTGAGGGATGGTGAACAGTGTGCAGTTGTGTGTGTTTGACGGTCAAGATCCCCCACAGGTCAAACATAGACAAACATGCTGCGTGAGGCGGCTGACGTGGGTGCGCGGCCTGGCCGGCGGCCCGTCGACGGTGGTGTAGACCAGCCGGGGCCCGGCCGCGAAGATCGAAAGTCACCGTGGCCGATTTACTTACCGTCGCCGTGTTATGGGTGCTTGACACGAATACCGGCCCGAGATCACACTGTGCGTCATCGTCTCGGAACGGCCGGCGACATTTTTCTTCCCGACCCCTCGGCGCGGCTCCAGGCGTGCTCGCTGTTATTTCTTGGGCATTCGGAGAGGGGCTTCCATGAACGCGCGTAAATTGGGCAGAAAAACGGCGGTCGCAGTGATCTGCGGTGTCACGGTGTCGGTCGTTTTGGGAGCGTCCGCCGGTACCGCCGGTGCGGCCCCGGCGGCCCCGCAGGTGACAGGAGCGCACAGCTCGGTTGCTGCGAAGCCGCTGTTCCGGCAGCTGATCGGCCACGTCGTCGCCAGCGGGTACTTCGAGGCCAGCGCGCCGATCGCGGGCAACTATGCGATCGAGTACGACGTGACCAAGGGCATCGTGTACTACGACACGCTGGTGGACGAAGTGGGGCTCGGCTCCGCGGGCGGCCCGGCCGGCACCACCAATCACACGGCCGCCACGCCGTTGACCGCCGGTGGTCACCTGGTGAATGTGGCCGGGGGAGAGGGCACCGGCGAAGCCGACCTCTATCTGGTGCAGATTTCCTGATCGTGCGACGGCGGGAATCGAAAGAATTCCCGGGCCGGCCGGGCTGTTTATTCGACGATTTCGGCCGCGCTGAATCCTGCGCGCGTGCGTTTCCGGCTGGGTGATTCGGTGAGGGAGAGGGTCGGCGTGACTGTTCGTTCGGGTCGTGTTGCTGCACGAAAGTACCTATCCGTACTCGGCGCGATCTTGCTGTGTGCCGCCTTCTCCGTCGGCGGGGCGAGTTCGGCCGCCGTCGCGGCTCCGGCCGATTCGTCGCTGCCCTGCGACATCTACGCGGCGGCCGGCACGCCGTGCGTGGCGGCCCACAGCACGACGAGGGCCGTGTTCGCCTCCTACAACGGGCCGCTTTACCAGGCCACGCGGGCCTCGGACGGGGCTGCCCAGGACATCGGCCTGCGGTCGGCCGGCGGGTACGCCGATGCGGCGGCCCAGGATTCGTTCTGCGCCGGCACCACCTGCCAGATCACCAAGATCTACGACCAGACCGCGAACCACAGCGACCTCACCCCGGCGCCCGGCGGCACGGCGAACAACGCGGCTGACCGCGGCGCCGACGCGAGCGAGCTGGCGGTGACGGCTGGCGGTAAGAAGGTCTACGGCGTCTGGACTTCACCCGGCGTCGGCTACCGGTACAACGGCGTGGCGAAGGGTGTCGCGACCAACGGTGCGCCCGAAGGCGCGTACATGGTCGTCAGCGGCACCCATGTCGGCAGCAACTGCTGCTTCGACTACGGCAACGCCGAAAGCAGCCCCGCCGACAACGGAAACGGGCACATGGACGCGGTCAGCATCGCGACCACCTGCTACTTCCAGCCGTGCAGCGGCGCCGGCCCCTGGGTCGAGGCCGACATGGAGAACGGCATGTTCCAGGGCGCCGACGGCTCCAACACCGCGAACACCGGCAACAACAGCCCGTACGTCACCGCCATGCTCCGGAACGACGGCCAGACCAGCTATTCCCTCCAGGGCGGCGACTCCCAGTCCGGCGGGCTGTCGACCTGGTGGAACGGCGCGTTGCCGAACCGCGGCGGCTACCGGCCGATGCAGCAGGAGGGCGGCATCATCCTGGGCATCGGCGGCGACAACAGCAACTGGAACATGGGCACCTTCTTCGAGGGCGTGATGGTCGCCGGCTTCCCGAGCGACGCCACGGAGAACGCGGTGGCGGCCAACGTCGCCACGGTCGGCTACACCGGTGAGACCGACGTGCCCAACGGCCCGCAGGGCAACGTCACCGGCCCCGGCGCGCAGTGCGTCGACGTGGCTGGTGACGACACCGGCGTCAACGGAACTGCCGTCCAGCTGTGGAACTGCCAGAGCTACGCGGAAGACCAGTACTGGACCCACCAGCCGAACGGCTCGCTGACCACCATCGGCCGCTGCCTCGACATCACCGGCAACAGCACGGCTTCCGGCGCGCTCGTCGAACTGTGGGACTGCACCGGCGGCGGCAACCAGGTGTGGCAGCCGCAGCCGGACGGCTCGCTGCTCAACCCGCGGTCCGGTCTGTGCCTCGACGACCCGGGCGGCAACACGGCCAACGGCACGCAGCTCGAGATCTGGACCTGCACCGGTGGCGCCAACCAGCAGTTCACCCTGCACAGCGGTTCCTGACGCCGGAGGGAAAAGCGCATGGACAAGATGCATCGCCGCCGTTTCGTGGCCTTGGCCGCGGGAGCCGCGGCCGGAGCGGTGGTTTCGCCCCTCGGCCTGGCCGCCGCCGCGCCGAGCAGACCGGCCCCGCGGTTCGACGTCTCGCCCGCGGACACGGGCGGGTTCGTCTACCCCGCTCCCGGGCAGACGACCGGTCCCGGCGTCCTGCCGGCGAAGCCCGCGAGCGTGGAATACCTGGGGCGGCAGGATTACGGCACCGAGGTGGCGCGTGATCTGGGCTTCTCCGGCGTCCTGAATGGACAGTCCGTGTGGACCTTCGGCGACACCCTGCTCCCGGACGGCAACGGCGGCTACGCGCTGGTGGCCTCCGACAGCGTCGGGCTCGGCGACTCGTCGAACCCGCTGCGGGTGTACGACCGGGCCGACTCGTCCGGGCCGACCGAGTGGATTCCGCTCAACGACGCGGAAAACGCGAACGGCGGCCTGAGCCGCTACGGCATGGGCGGTACCAACGTCATCGAGTACGCGCCCGGCCAGGGACTCGTCTGGTACCTGAAGAACGACCGGGGCTCGAACGGGCAGGGCATCGTCGGCGCCGGCGTCGCGACGGTCGGCATCGGCCCGTACGGCCCGATCGCGACCCGGGCGAGCGACACGATGTGGGGCCCGACCGAACCGTGGTGGGGCGACAACGGGGTCACCTACAACCCGCTCGACGGCAAGGTCTACGTCTACGGGCACGGGCCGGCGCCGTTCAGCAACAACGTGTATCTGGCCCGCGCCACCGCGGCGAACGCGACCGACGTGTCCGCCTACGAGTACTGGGACCAGTCCGCGCAGGTGTGGACGCCGCGGCGGTTCAGCCTCAGCGGCGCGTTCGGCACCGTGGTGCTATCCGACGCGCTGGCCATCTTCCCGAACGGCGAACTGGGCCAGTCCAACGCGTTCTGGAGCAACCACTACAACACCTGGATGTACGTCGCCGGCGCCAACGTCGGCTACAGCGACATCATGGTGTCGACCGCGCCCAGTCTCGAAGGCCCGTGGACCACCCCGGTCACTATCGCCTCCACCTGCCCCGGCGGCAGTTGCGGCCTCCGCTACGCCATCGCGCCGCACCCGGAGTACGACCCCTCCGGCGCCACGATCCTGGTCACCTGGACCGATTCGAACGTCATCTACACCGCCCGCGTCCACTGGCAGTAGACGGCTCAGGAATTCACGTACGCCAGCACGGCCAGTACCCGCCGGTGGCCGCTGTCGCCGGCGGGGAGGCCGAGTTTGCGGAAGATGTTCCCGATGTGCTTGGTCACCGCGCGCTCGGTCACGACGAGGCGGTGGGCGATGGCGAGGTTTTCGTGACCCTCCGCCATCAGGTGCAGCACCTCTCGTTCGCGCGCGGTCAGGGAATCCAGCGGGTCGTGGCGGTTCATCAGCTGGGTGACGACCTCCGGGTCGAGCGCGGTGCCGCCCGCGGCCACGCGCTCCAGCGCGTCCAGGAACTCCTCGACGCGGCCGATCCGGTCCTTGAGCAGGTAGCCGGTCCCGTTGGCGCCGGTCGCGAGCAGTTCCGTGGCGTAGGCCTGCTCGACGTACTGCGAGAGCACCAGCACCGGCAACCCGGGTAGCTGCTTGCGGGCCTCGACGGCGGCGGCCAGGCCCTCGTCGCGGAAGGACGGGGGCATCCGGACGTCCAGCACGGCGATGTCGGGCCGGTGCTTCAGCAGTGCGGGCACGATCTCCGGCCCGCTGCCGGCCACCCCGACGACCTCGTGCCCGGCGCTCTTGACCAGGAGCACGATTCCCTCGCGCAGCAACGTGTTGTCCTCGGCGATCACTATCCGCATGGCAGCCGCACCTCGATCGTGGTTCCCCCGTCGGCCGGGCTGGTGAAACGCGCGCTGCCGTCCAGCGCGGCGACGCGGCGCCGGATGCCGACCAGGCCCGAGCCGGACTCCGGGTCCGCGCCGCCCTGGCCGTCGTCGCGCACGATGATGCGCAGCTGCGCCCCGTCTCCGTCGACGGTCACCTCGGCGTGCCCGGCGGTGCTGTGCTTGGTCACGTTCGTCAGCGACTCGGCGACGACGAAGTACGCCGCGGCTTCGACCGGCGCCGGTGGGCGCGGCAGATCGTCCGGAATGGACACCGACACCGGGATCCGCTGCCCGCCCGCGAGCGCGTGCACGGCGCCGCCCAGCCCCCGGTCGGCGAGGATCGGCGGGTAGATGCCGCGGATGACACCCCGCAAGTGCCCGAGCGAGTCCTCGATCCCGCTGCGCGCGTCCTGCAGCAACGACAGCGCGGCCGTGGGCTCGGCCCGCAGCGCGCGCTCGGCGAGGCCCAGCCGCACGGCCACGGACACCAATTGGGCCTGGACGCCGTCGTGCAGGTCGCGCTCGATGCGGCGCAGCTCCGCGCCGTGCGATTCCAGCGCCTCGGTCCGGGTTTCGGTCAGCCGCTCGACCTGCTGCTCCAACCGGACCCGCTCGGTCGGGCGCAGCAGTGTCTCGGCGAACCGGACCTGGCCGCGGGCAGCGAGCGGCATGAGCCACCAGAGCATGGCGGCGTACACCGCGGTCTGCAGGAACGGCCAGGTCAGCGCCTCCGGCCAGGTCCTCACCTCGATGAACGCGGTGACCGTGCCCGGCGGCAGCAGCTCCCACCACAGCGGCATGGTGAGGCTGTACGGGACCGAGGGCCAGAGCGCGACCGCGGTCACCCCGACGAACACGCCGGCGATGCCGTGCGCGGCCAGCCAGGCCAGGTCGCGCCAGGCGGCCGGGTCGGCCAAGGCGGCCCGGACTCGCCGCCAGTGACCGCCTTCGCGCTTCTGGTACGGCTGGGCCACCTCGTGGCCGAGCAGCGGCCGGACCCGCTTCCGCTCGGCTTCGGCCAGCCATCGCACCGGGGCCAGCGCGCCGGGGTAGACCACAGTGGCCAGCAGGAGCAGCGGCGTGAAGGCGAGGCCGAGCATCGCGGGCACGGCGGTCCCCAGGCCGCCGAAGAGCACCCTCGTCGCGTCTGCGCTGCGCTTGATCGCAGTTCTCATCTCGCTCCCCGGGTACCCGCTTGACGTGCGGTGACGGGGGCGGACTCTACCGGGCACCCCGGCGGGGGTGTAGCTGGCTACACCCCCGTTCGGGGTGCAGGAGCCGCTGTGCGCCAACCCTTCCCCTCCTAGCGTCGTGATCACCGGCCTACGGGGAAGGAAACCGAAGATGAGCAGGACGCTGGGGGACTCCCTCACCATCGCGGTGCGGATGGAATCCGTGCGCAAGACCTACGGCAGCGGCGACACCGCCGTGCACGCACTGAACGGGGTGTCGATTGCCTTGCGGCGCGGGAGTTTCACCGCCGTGATGGGCCCGTCCGGCTCGGGCAAGAGCACCTTCCTGCACTGCGCCGCCGGCCTCGACCGGCCGACCGAGGGCCGGGTCCTGCTCGGGGACACCGAGCTGACCGGCCGCCGGGAGGCCGAGCTGACCGAGCTGCGCCGGCAGCGGATCGGGTTCGTGTTCCAGGCCTACAACCTGCTCGACGCGCTCACCGTCGAGCAGAACATCCTGCTGCCGCTGCGGCTGGCGAACCGGCCGTTCGAGCCGGAGTTCCTCGCCGAGGTGGTGCGCTCGGTCGGGCTCGACGTGCCGCTGGACCGGCGGCCCGGCAAGCTGTCGGGCGGCCAGCAGCAGCGCGTCGCGATCGCCCGCGCGCTGATCACCCGGCCCGACGTGATGCTGCTGGACGAGCCGACCGGCGCGCTCGACACCCGCACCGCCCGGCAGGTCCTGCTGGCGCTGCGCCACGCCGTGGACCGGTGGGGGCAGACCGCGCTGATGGTCACGCACGACCCGGTGGCGGCGTCGTTCGCGGACAAGGTCGTGTTCCTCGCCGACGGGCAGCTCGTGGGTGAGCTGGAGCGGTGCGGGCCCGAGCAGATCGCCGAGCGCATGACGCACCTCGGGGAGTGGTGACGGACGTGTTCGCTCTGTTCCCCTTGTCCTGGCAGATGATCCGCGCGCACCGCGCGGGATTCGCCGCCGCGTTCGTCGCGGTGTTCTTCGGCTCGGCCCTGATCACGGTGTGCGGGGTGCTGATCGATTCGGGCCAGCGCGCCGGCATCGCGCCCGAGCGTTACGCCGCGGTCCCGGTGGTGGTCACCGCCCCGCAGTCGGTGACCGACAAAGACGGGATGGCGCAACGGTTCGCCGAGCGGGTCCCGCTCCCGGCGTCGGAAGCCGAAGCGGTCGCGCGGGTTTCCGGGGTCCGGTCGGCAATCGGCGACGTCAGCGTGGCGGCCGGGTTGCGCACGACTGGCGGCACCACGCCGTTAAGCGTGCACGGCTGGTCCGCCACCGGGTTCGGGCCCCTCAAGCTCACGGACGGGCGCGCTCCCGCCGGCCCGGGCGAAGTGGTGCTCGACGCGGCCACCGCGGCGCGGGCTTCGGTGCACACCGGCGACACCGTCGACCTCGAGGTCGGCTCGGTCGCCACCCGGTTCCGGGTCGTGGGCACCACCGTCGCGGGTTCGGGATCGGCCCCGGCGTTCCTCACCGACGAACGGGCCCGGCAGCTCGCCGGCCGCCCCGACCAGGTGGACGCCGTGGGCGTGCTCGCCCAGCCGGGCGTCGACGCGGACGAGCTCGCCACGCGGATCCAGACGGCCGTGCCCGGGGTGGTCGCCGCCGTCGGGAACGACCGCGCGGACGCCGAATTCCTGGACGTGGGCGCCGCCCGCTCGTTCCTGGTCCTGATCGCCGCCTCGTTCGGCGGCACCATGCTGATGATCGTGCTGCTGGTGGTGGCCAGCACGCTCGGGCTGTCCGTGCAGCAACGGCGGCGGCGGTTCGCCCTGCTGCGGGCGATCGCGGCGACCCCGCGTCAGCTGCGTCGCCTGATCGGCGCCGAGGCGGTGCTGGTTTCGGCCGTGGCGTCGGTGCTCGGCGCGCCGGTCGGCCTCGGGCTGAGCCTGCTGCTGCGCAACGAGCTGGCGGACCTGGGCGTGGTCCCGGCCGGGTTCCAGTTCGTCTACGGCCCGCTGCCGATCGTCGCCGCGGTCGCCTCGTGTGTGCTCACCGCGCTGGGCGCCGGGCTGGTCGCGGCCCGCCGGGCGGCGCGGATCAGCCCCATCGCGGCGCTGGGCGAGGCGGCCGTGGAGCCGCCGCGGCTCGGCCGGGGCCGGCTGGTCGCCGGCTGGCTGCTGGTCGTCGCGGGGGTGCTCGCCGGTGGGGTCCTGCCGCTGGTGCTGGCCGGTCCCGCCGCGACCGGCGGCGCGGCGGGCTCCGTGCTGCTGCTGGTCATCGCGGTGGCGCTGCTCGGGCCGCGGCTGCTCACCGCGACCGCCGGGCTGTTCCGCGGCCTGGGCCTCGGCCGCGGGGCCGCGGGCTACCTGGCCGGCGCCAACACCCAGGCCCACGCCCGCCGGCTCGGCTCGGCGACCACGCCGTTGATCATGGGCGTGGCGCTGGCCGCGGTGCAGATCTTCACCTTGACCACCACGGCGGGCGCCGCCCAGCGTCAGGCTGACACCGGTCTGGTCGCCGACCGGGTGCTGGTCGCCGAGAACGGCGTCGCGCCCGCCGTCGCCGGTGCTGTGCGGGCTGCTGCCGGCGTCGCCGCGGCGGTCCCGGTGGCCAGGACCGGCGTACAGGTGACCTACCAGCAGTTCGGGGACGAGACGATCGAGCCCGCGAGCGCACTGGGCGTCACCCCGGAGGGCCTGCGCGAGGTGCTGAATCTGGACGTCCGCCGCGGTGACCTGACCGGCCTGACCGGCGACACGGTGGCGGTGAGCCAGTTCGCGGCCGACACCTACGGCGTGGACGTCGGCGGGACCCTGAACCTGCGCCTCGGCGACGGCACCCCGCACCCCGCGCGGGTGGTCGCGGTCTACGGCAGCGGGCTCGGCTTCGGCGACCTGACGCTGCCCCACGACGCGGTCGTCTCGCACACTACTTCCCGGCTGGACACGGAAATCCTGGTCGCGAAGACGCCCGGCACCGCCGACACCGCCCTGGACGCCGGGCTGCACTCGGTGCTCGCGGCGCACCCGGAGGTCCGCGTGTCGGGCCGCGACGCCTTCGCCGGCGGCCAGGACACCGCGGCCGCCGGGCAGTCGACCGTCGTCCTGCTGCTCAACCTCGTGCTGCTCGGGTTCATCGCGATCGCGGTGGTCAACATCCTGGTGCTGGCCACGGCGGCGCGGGTCCGCGAGTTCGCCCTGCTGCGCCTCGTCGGCGCGAAACCCCGCCAGGTGCGGGCGATGATGCGCCGCGAGGCGGGGGTCGTGGTCGTGGCGTCGGTGGTGCTCGGCTCGCTCGCCGCGCTCCCGCCGCTGCTCGGGGTCAGCATCAGCCTGACCGGGTCTCCGATGCCCACCGTGCCGCTGCCGGTCTACCTCGCGATCGCCGGCGTGGCCGCGCTGCTCGGCTGGGCCTCGATCGCCATCCCGACCCGCTTCGCCCTGCGCCCGGCCCCCATGGCCGCCCTGCGCACCGGCGAATGACAGTCCTCAGTAGACAGACAGATTCCCTGGAAAGGACGCTGTGATGGTAGTTCCCGGCCACGTGGGCTCCGAAGCCCGCCTCGCGCCGACCGGTTTGCGCGGTCTCATCGGCCGTCGCCGGCTGACCAGTTTCTTCGTGCTGGCGTTCGGGCTGAGCTGGCTCGCCTGGACCCCGTACGTGCTGTCCGGCAACGGGCTGGGCGTGCTGCCGTTCCGGTTCCCGGTGGTGCTCGGCACGACGCAGGTCTTCGGCGTGCTGCCCGGCGCCTACCTCGGCCCGATCCTGGCGGCGTACATCGTCACCCGGGTCGCCGAAGGTCCCGCCGGGATCCGCCGATGGGCCGGCCGCCTGCTCAAGTGGCGGGTGAACTGGCGCTGGTACGCCGGGGTCCTGCTCGGCGTACCGCTCGCGCTGACCGCGGTGAGCATCCCGTTCGCCGGCGGCTTGGCGAACGTCCACCTGCCGGCCGCGGCGGTGCTGATCGCCTACGTGCCCGCGCTGGTCTTCCAGATGATCACGACGGGGCTCGCCGAGGAGCCCGGCTGGCGCGACTTCGCGCTGCCCCACCTCCAGCCGCGGTTCGGCGCGCTGCGCGGCACCCTGATCCTCGGCCCGCTGTGGGGCGCCTGGCACCTGCCGCTGTTCCTGAGCGAATGGGGCGGCTGGCCGAACGTCGACTGGGTGCGGCCGGTCGAGTTCGTCGCCACGGCCATGGTGTTCAGCGTGGTCATGACCTGGGTGTTCAACCGCACCGGCGAAAGCCTGCCGCTGGCCATGCTGCTGCACACCAGCGTGAACAACTTCTTCTCGGTCGCCTGGTCGGAGATGTTCCCGGCGGTCGACGCGCAGGGCGCGGCCCACATCCAGCTGATCACCGCCAGTGTGGTCGCGGCCGTCCTGCTGATCTCGACCAAGGGACGGCTCGGGTACCGGGGCCAGCCCGAGGCTGCTGGTGTCATTGTCCACAGTGGACCTTAGGCCGGGTCACTCCTCCGGGGCGTCGACCGGGGCCCACAGGCCGGGCAGGTTCACCACCACGTCCTCCTGGCTGCTGCGGGCGATCACCACCACGGCGGGCTCGCCGGTCAGGTCGGCGCCGCGGATGTGCCGCAGCGGCTGGTGCCAGTGGCCGGTCATGGGCCTTCCTCGTCGGCTCGGTGCCGGTGGGCGCCCGCCATCATCCCCGGGCGGGCGCCCGGGGCGAGCGCGACCGGGAACCGGGGGCAGGCCTTTCGGACATGAAACGGCGCGGCGCTGCCCAACCGCGCCGGACGGTGGCATGTTGGTAGCGGGGATCCGGCTCGGGAAGGGTGCTAGGCGGACATGGCGGACAGGTTCGAGTTCACGCTCGACGTGGTCGAGGCCCTGGTGGTCGGACAGGCGACCGGCGGCGACATCCGGCAGTTCCCGTTGCGGATCGGCACGGTGCCCGCGGACCCGGTGCGGTTCGTGCACGTCGCGACGCAGGTCTACCGGGGCATGGAGGAGCGGCGGCTGTCCGTGCAGGGTGAGTTGCACCCGGCCGTGCGCACCGCGTTCGGGCTGCTCGCCGAGTCACGCGTGGCGGTGGCGGTGACCGGGGTCGACGGCCTCGGCGCCGATCTGTCGGTGCTCGCGCTGACCGACGGGCGCCAGGCGCTCGGCATCACCCAGGACCCGCGGTCCGACGAGCTGACCTTCTCGCTGTTCCCCGACGAGGACCTGGTGGAGGTCATCACCGGGGTGCTGCCCGCGGCGCGCGCGGCGACCACCCCCGCGCAGACCGTGCACCGGGAGGCCCCGCGGGAGGTGTCCGCCATGACGGCGCGGCGGCGCGCCGAGGCCGCCGAGGACAAGGACGAGACCGACGCGTTCGGCAGCCTCCGCATCGTCAAGACCCGGTCCGGTCGGGGCCGGGCGCGCGCGGGCGAGCAGTCCGGCGGCGACGTGCTGCAGCAGGTGCTGGCCGCCCCGCGCCTGGGCGGCGGCCACATCCTGACCACCGGCCGTGGCCGGTTCGGCGAGCTTCGCAGCGGCGACCCGATGAGCTGGCTGGACACCGAGGACGGCCGCTATCTCGTCCATACCACCACCGGCCAGTCAGGTGAGCTGAGCGCGAACTACGTGCCGGCCGGGCGCGCGGGTGTCGCCCGCGCCGTGCAGCAGGCGATTTCCGCGGTCTACTGACCCTCTACTGTGGACAGATCGCGCCCGGCGCCGGCGAACGGACAAGTCGACAAGGCGGACGCACCCCTCCGGCGCGGCTAGGCTGGAGGGCATGAAGGGGCTGCTCCTGCGACTGTCCGCCGTCGATGCCGACGCGGAGGCCGCAGTGCGGGTGATCGCGTACTTCGACGAGCTGGTCGCGCACCGGGCGAGCCTGCCGGACCTGGTGCGTTCGGCGGCGGCGCTGGCGGAGTGCCCGGCCGGGCTGCGCCACGACAACGGGTCCGACCTGCGTTTCGGCCCGGACGGCACGGTCCCGGCCGAGCCGGAGCCGGCCACCGCGGTGTCCTCGGCGGTCGACCCCGGCGGCCGGGTCTGGCTGGAGCGCCCGGTGCCCGGCCCGCTCGACGACCTCGTGCTGGAGCGGTTCGCGATCGCCGCGCGGCTGCTCGCCCGTCCCGGCCCGGCGGCGGCCGCGCCGCATCTGGCCGATCCCGCGCTGGTCGAGCTGGTGCTGGGCGAACAGGCCGCGGACGAGGACCGCGCGCGGGCGCTGGTGCTGCTCGGGCTGGCCGCGGGCAAGCCGCTGCGCGTGGTCGCGGTCGGCACCGAGGACGGCGGCGACCCGGGCGCGGCGGCCGTCGCGCTGATGGCCCGCGGGGGAACCCTTCCGGCGGCGCGAGTGGCGGTGGTCGGCGACGTCGCGGCCGTCCTGCTTCAGCCGCGTGAAGGCGCGGGCGCGGTCGTCACGTCGCTGCGGGCCGCGCTGGCCGAGCGGGCGCGGGAACGCAGCGCGACGGGCTCGGTCCGCGTCGGCGTCGGCGACCCGGTCGACGGCCTCGAAGCCCGCCGGTCCTGGCTGCAGGCGCGGCTGGCCGAGCGCTTCGCCGTGCCCGGCGCGGAGCCGGTGATCGTCCACGACGAACTCGGCTCGCTCACCCTGCTGGCCGAGCTCCCGCTGGAGCGGCTGCGCGCCCAGTCCGACGTCCGCGCCCTCGACGACCTGGCCGCCACCCCGGCCGGCGCCGCCGACGTCGCCACGCTGGAAGCCTTCTGCCGCACGGGATCCCTGCGCCAGGCGGCGCTGGCACTGCACCGCCACCACAGCTCGGTCGCCGGACGGCTCGCCCACGTGGAGGACGCACTCGGCTGGCGCCTCGACGACCCGGGTGACCGCTTCCGCGCCCGGCTGGCTTTGCTCGCCCGCCGCCTGGCCGCCCGCGGCTGACCCGCCGTGCCTGCGTGGCCTTGCCCGCCGTCTGGCCGCCCGCGGCTGACCCGGCCGCCGGGACATCCGGGTAGGCCGTGTCTGGCAATGGCTGCTCCACGTGGTCACACTCGCCGCCTTTGATGCAGCGAATGACGCCTTCCCCGCACTGAGCGAGGCAAAAGCGTCATCCACTGCATCCCGCACCTTCGTCAGACACGGTCTACACCGGCTCGGCTCCCAGCGCGCGGGCCAGCACGGCTTTCCCTTCGGCCGCCTCGCGGCGGGAGATCGTCGCGTGTTTCATCAGGGCCGAGCCGTGGAAGGTGCCCGGGAACAGGTGCAGTTCGGTGCTGACGCCGGCGGCCAGCAGGCCCTGGGCGTAGGCGATGCCCTCGTCCCGCAGGGGGTCGAACTCCATCACCGAAATGTAGGTGGGCGGCAGGCCGGTGAGGTCGGTTGCGCGAGCCGGCGCGGCGTGCACCGGGACGCCCTCGGTGCCGCGGACGCCGGGGCCGAGGTAGCAGTCCCAGCTCAACTCCGCGCGCGGCCGGTTCCACAGCGGGGTGTCGACGAACGTGCGCATGCTCGGGGTTTCCAGCCGGTCGTCGATCTCCGGCACGCCGAGGTACTGGAACGCGATCGCCGGGCCGCCGCGGTCGCGGGCCAGCAGGGCCAGCGCGGCGCACAGCCCGCCGCCCGCGCTGACGCCGTGGATGACGATGCGTTCCGGGTCGACTCCCAGCTCGCCGGCGTGCTTGGCCACCCACACCAGCGCCGCGTAACAGTCCTCGAGCCCGGCCGGATACGGCGCCTCGGGGGCGAGGCGGTAGTCCACCGACACCACGACGACACCGAGGTCGCGCGCCAGCGCGAGGTTGTCCTCCTGGCCCATTTCCGCGTCGCCGATGATGAACCCGCCGCCGTGCACGTCGAAGAGCAGGGACGGCGTCGCGATGCGGTCCGGGGTGTAGACGAGCACACGCACGTCGGGGGCGCCGTCCGGCCCGGGCACCTGCTCCTCGCGCACGGTGACGCCGGTGGTGTCGGGCTCGTCGGTCATCTCCGCGAACATCTCTTTCATGCGCGCGCGGGTCGCGGGCAGGTCGGAGAAGTCCTGCACGGGGAGCATCGGAATCGCGGCGGCGAGCTCCGGATCGAATGCGTAGGTCATCGGCTTCCTCCTCGAAGGTGTCCTGCCGTCCATTCTGTCCGTACCCGCGCCCCGGGCGTACCCGACGAGCGTCGCCGGGCCGGGCCCCCGCGGCCGACATCCGCGCGTCCGGCCCGATAGCGTGGCGCGGTGGAGATCTCTGAGTTCGGGTCCTGGGCCACGCCGATCACGGCGGAGCTGATCACCCGGTCGGCGGCGCGCGTGACGGATGTGCGGGCCGACGGCGACGCGGTCATCTGGTCCGAGGCGCGTCCCGAAGAGGGCGGCCGGGTCCAGCTGGTCCGCCGCGCCGCCGACGGAACCATCACGGAGCTGCTGCCGGACGGCTTCGACGCGCGCACGTCCGTGCACGAGTACGGCGGCGGCGACTGGTGGGTCCGTGACGGCACCGTCTGGTTCGCGAACTGGCGAGACCAGCGCCTGTACCGCCTCGACGGCGGCGAGCCCGAAGCACTGACGCCCGAGCCCGAGGTCCCGCGCGGCGACCGGTACGCCGACGGCGGCTTCAGCCCGGACGGCACCCGCCTGGTCGTGGTGCGCGAACGGCACCCGGCCGGCGGCGGGGGAGCCGCCGACGTCCGCAACGAGCTGGTCGAACTCCACCCGGACGGGCCGCCGGAGGTACTGGTGAGCGGCCCCGATTTCGTTGCCGCTCCGCGGTTTTCCCCGGACGGGCGCCGGCTCGCCTGGATTTCCTGGGACCACCCGGCGATGCCGTGGGACGACACCGTGCTGACCGTGCGGGACCTCGGCACCGGCGAGGACACGGTGGTGGCGGGCGGCCCCGGCGAGTCCGTCATGGAGCCCCGCTGGCTGCCCGACGGCACGCTGCACTTCATCTCCGACCGCACGGGCTGGTGGAACCTGTACCGCTGGACGCCCGGCGGTTCGGTGAAACCGGCCGTGGTGCTGGACGCCGAGATCGGCGTCCCGGGCTCGGCGCTGGGCACGGCCCGGTACGCCACGCTGCCGGACGGCCGGACGGTCTTCGCCCGCTGGAGCGGTGGCCTGGACGGCCTGGCGGTCGCGGCCGCCGACGGCACCGTGACCGACCTCGACCTGCCGTTCACCGTGATCCGCGCGGTCCGGGCCACCGGGACCGGCGAGGTCGTGGTGCTCGCCGGCTCGCCGACCACGGAGCCCGGGGTCTACGCCGTCACGGGCGAAGGCGCGGTCCGGACGCTGCGCGAACCCCGTGACACGGGCATCGACCCCGGCTACCTGTCGGTGCCCGAGGCGATCGATTTCCCTTCGGGCGAACGGGTTTCGCACGCGCTGTTCTACCCGCCCGCGAACCCGGCCCACACCGGCCCCGACGGCAGCGGGCCGCCGCTGATCGTGATCGTCCACGGTGGACCGACGGCGAGCGCGGCACCCGTGCTGTCGCTGGGAGTGCAGTACTGGACCAGCCGCGGGTTCGCCGTGGTGGACGTCAACTACGCGGGCTCGACCGGGTTCGGCCGCGCTTACCGCGACGAGCTGCGCGGCACCTGGGGCGTGCTCGACGTGGCCGACTGCCTCGCGGCCGCCCGCTGGCTCGCGGCCGAGGGGCGCGTCGACGGGGAGAAGCTGCTGATCCGCGGCGGCTCGGCGGGCGGATACACCGTGCTGGCCGCGCTCGTGCGCGAGGACACGCCGTTTGCCGCCGGCACCGACATGTTCGGCATCGCCGACCTCGAGGCGCTGGCCGCCGACACGCACAAGTTCGAAAGCCGCTACCTGGACCAGCTGATCGGGCCGTACCCCGAGGCCCGCGACGTGTACGTGGACCGCTCGCCGATCCACCGGGTCGACGCGTTCGCCCGGCCGCTGCTGGTGCTGCAGGGCGCGGACGATCCGGTGGTGCCGCCGAACCAGTCCGAGCTGATCGTCGACGCCCTGCGCGCGCGGAAGGTCCCGGTCGCGTACCTGCTGTTCGAAGGCGAGCAGCACGGCTTCCGGCGGGCCGACAGCATCCGCCGCTCGCTCGACGCGGAACTCAGCTTCTACAGCCGGATTTTCGGCTTCCCGCTGCCCCCGGGCGAGGTCATCGAGCCGGTCGAGGTGGAGAACCTGCCCTGAGGGTTCAGGAGTTCTTGCCCGGCAGCGCGAGCCGGAAGATCTTGCGCACCACCGAACCGAGCTGCTTCGACAGGGAGCCGGTGTTGTACGGCAGCCCGTACTTCTCGCAGATGGCGCGGACCTCGCCGGCGATCTGCGGGTAGCGCCGCGACGGGATGTCCGGGAAGAGGTGGTGCTCGATCTGGTGGCTGAGATTGCCCGACAGCAGGTGGAACAGCGGGCTGCCGCTGATGTTGGCCGAGCCGACCATCTGGCGCAGGTACCAGCCGCCGCGGCTCTCGTCCTCGGCCTGCTCCTCGGTGAAGACCTCGGCGCCGTCGGGGAAGTGGCCGCAGAAGATGATCGAGAACGCCCACAGGTTGCGCACCAGGTTCGCGCTGACGTTCGCCGCCAGCGTGAGCGGCGCCAGCGGGCCGGTGAGGGCGGGGTAGAGCAGGTAGTCCTTGCCCGCCTGGCCGGCCACCTTGCGCAGCATCGGCCCGAGCAGCGGCCGGACGTCCGCCCAGCCCCGCTCGCCCTGCACGATCCGGTCGGCCTCCAGGTCGTGCAGCATGATGCCGTACTCGAAGAACAGCGCCTGGGCCGCGGCGTAGACCGGGTTGCCGAGGTAGTACGGGTGCCACGGCTGGTCCTCGGTGATGCGGAGGATGCCGTAGCCGACGTCGCGGTCCTTGTCGAGGATGTTGGTGTAGGTGTGGTGCATGAAGTTGTGCGAGCGGCGCCACTGGCCGCTCGGGCAGACCATGTCCCATTCGAAGGTCTGCGAGTTGAGCGCGGGGTCCTTCATCCAGTCGTACTGGCCATGCAGGACGTTGTGGCCGATCTCCATGTTGTCGAGGATCTTCGACACCGACAGGGCGGCGACCCCGCCGAGCCACGCGGGTGGGAACCAGCCGGCGAACAGCAGGACCCGGCCGGACACCTCGCACAGCCGCTGCACCGCGATCACGCGGCGGATGTACTCGGCGTCGACGGCGCCGAGGTCGTCGACGACCCGCCGGCGCAGCTCGTCGAGTTCGTCGCCCAGCTCGTCGATGAGCGGGGGGCCGAGCCGGGCGGTGGTCATCGTCATCAGCGTCTCGGTCATAAGCGTCTCCTCGGGTGGAGCGAGGTGTACACGCCGTGGCACCACGGCGGAACGGGAAAGGCGGATCCCGGGCGGCGTTGCCGGAAAAGGGGCAGGGCTCGCAAGTCGCCCGCGGCGCGGGACGTCGTCGGCGGGTCCGCGGACGCTCAGACCGCCGAGGGTAGCCGCTGCCCCGGCCGGCCGGGCTCGGCAAACGGGTAACTGTGCCGCGGGTGGGCAGTGTCACCACGGCTTTCGTGCTCCCGGCTGACGCAGACGTGCACGGCCACTCCTCGCGTTCCCGCGGTGGCCGGGGCCGGTGTGTGCCGGACGGACAGGGCTTCGAGCGCCTCGCGGATCCCGGGTTCGCCCACCGCGACGGACAGCCGGAACCCCTCGGCCACGGCGTTTTCCCCGGCCTCGCGCACCGCGGTCAGCGCCGCTTCGCCGAGGCTTTCGCAGGCGGTCAGATCGACCACCAGCAGGCCCCAGCAGAGCTTCCTCGCCTCGGCGAGGTGCCCGGCCACCGCCGCGTCGCCGGCCTCGTCGAGCCGGCCCGACACCGAGACGGTCACCCTGCCCGGGCTGATCCGGGTGGCCACGCGCGCGACCCGCTCGGCGTGCCCGGGTTCGGGCGGCGGGGCGACCTTCGGGGGCGCCGCCGCGGGGCTCACGGAGCTGTGCTTCGCCGGTCTCTTGTTCACGACGGTCATCGGGCCTCCTGGCTGGAGCGGTCACGGCCAGGGACTGGGGTCATGGTGACGGCAAACCAGTGTAAGCCGTCCGCGCCGGGCCGGTTTCGTGACTTGCCCCGGCGGGGCGCACGGACGATGCTGAACGGGGTAGTCGCCGTCGGCGACCATGCCGAGGGGTGGTCATGAGGGACACGTCGGCCGGACGGGCCGATCTGGGTGGGTTTGCCGGAATCCGGGGGCGTCGGTGAGCTGGCCGGACACCCCGGAGGGGGCGTCGCCGGAGGGGCGGACCGGCGTCCTGCTCGTGGGCACCCGCGGCGGAGACGGTCCCGGTGAAGTGCTGCTCAAGATTCGAGGCGGCACCGAAACCTACCGGGCCTACTCCGAAGTACCACTCCCGAAGGGGACGACCGTGCTGGTCGTCGAGCAGCGCCCGCACCGCGCCGTCGACGTCGTGGCCTGGACCGAACCCTTCACCCCGTAGCTAGGAGAGAACGAAGATGTTCGGATACCGAGTGCCCGCGCCCGACGAGGCGATGCTGATCTCCGGCGGCAAGCGCGGGAGTTCGGGTGAGGGACCGTTCCGCGTGGTCACCGGGCACGGCGCGTTCATCATGCCGTTCTTCCGCAAGGTCCGGTTCCTGACGTTGAGCATGGCCGAGGCGGAGGTGTCCGAAACCTGCGTGACCAAGCAGGCGATCACGCTGAACGTCCGCGCGGTCATCGCGTTCAAGGTCGGCAACGACACCGAGAGCATCGTCAACGCCGGCCAGCGGTTCCTGTCGGACCAGGGCCAGATGTCGGTGCTGACCGGGCGGATCTTCGCCGGGCACCTGCGCTCGATCGTCGGGTCGATGACGGTGGAGGAGATCGTCACCGAGCGGCAGAAGCTGGCCACCGAGGTGCTCGACGGCTCGGCCGCGGAGATGGCGAAGATCGGCCTCACCATCGATTCGCTGCAGATCCAGTCGATCGACGACATGAAGCTCGGTTACATCGCGGCGATGGCCGCGCCGCACAACGCCGCCATCCAGCGCGAGGCCCAGATCGCCCAGGCGCGCGCCGACCAGGCCGCGGCCGAGGCGGCGCAGGAGTCGCACCGGCGGCAGGCGGAGTACTCGCGGAAGACCGCCGTCGTGCAGGCACAGTACAAGGCCGAGGTCGACAAGGCGCAGGCCGAGGCCGCGCAGGCCGGGCCGCTGGCCGAGGCGACGGCGCAGCGCGAGGTGATCAACGCCCGTACGGAACTCGCCCAGCGCGAAGCCTTGCTGCGTCAGCAACAGCTGGTGACCGAGGTCGTCCGCCCGGCCGAGGCGCAGGCGGAGCAGGTGCGCGTGATGGCCCGCGCGGACGCCGAGGCGATGGAGATCAAGGCCGCGGCCGCCGCGTCGCACAACCGCGTCGCGCTCGACCGCCTGGTGATCGAGCAGCTGCCGGAGATCGTCAAGGAGGCGGCGCGCGGCCTCAGCGGCGCGCAGGTGACTGTCCTCAATGGAGCGGACGGGCTGGGCGAGATCGCCGCCGGACTGGTCAGCCAGGGCATGGCGATCCTCGACTCGGTCAAGGCGGGCATCGGCCGCCCGGCTTCGGGGGACTCGGAGCCCCCGGCCCCCGCGGACAACCACACCGCGTCCGATCAGGGCACTCCCGCGATCGAGCGCTGAGACGCTCCTGCCCCTGAAGGCCACCGCTTTCCCCGTGGCCTTCAGGGACAATCAGCGTCCGGCTCGCCGGAGCACCACGGCGACGAGCAGCGCGGCCGCGACCAGGACGCCGCTGATCCAGACCGGGCCGAGGTCACCGCTGCCGGCGCCGAGCACGCCCGCCGCGATGGCCGGCCCGCCCGCCGCGCCGATGTTGAGCGCCGCGGTGGCGTACGAGCCGCCCATGGTCGGCGCGGCCGCGGTTTCGTACAGCACCCTGGCGATCAGCGTGCTGCCCAGCGCGAACGACAGCGCGCCCTGGACGAACACCAGGACCAGCAAGGCGACCGGGACGGCGGCCAGCACGGCCAGCGCGAGCCAGCCGAGCAGCAGCAACGGCCCGCCGACCGCGAGCACCAGGCCGGCCCGCCCATCGGACAGCCGCCCCGCGACGGTGACCCCGGCGAACGACCCGAGCCCGAACAGCACCAGCGCGACCGGCACCCACGGCTCGGCCAGCCCGGCGGTGCCGGTGACGATCGGGGCCAGGAAGGTGAACGTCGCGAAGGTGGCGGCGTTGACGAGCGCGCCGAGCACCATCACCAGAGCCAGCTTTGGCTTGGCCAGCTGCCGGATCTCGGACCGCAGGGAGGGTGCTGCGGCCGGCACCGGAACGGGAAACCCTTTCACCACACCGAAAGCCGCGGGCAGGCACAGGATGACGATCGCCCAGAAGGTGGCCCGCCAGCCGAGCAAACTGCCGAGGACCGCGCCGCCGGGGACGCCGGCGATGGTGGCCACCGTTGTCCCGGCGAGCAGGTCCGCCAGTGCGCGTCCCTTCCGATCCGGAGCGACCAGCGCGGCCGCGGCGGTCAGGGCCGCGGCCAGGAAACCGGCGTTCGCCAGCGCGGCGACGACCCGGGTGACCAGCAGCGCCGGGAAGCTCGTCGTGACGGCGCCCGCGAGGTGGGCTGCGGCGAATACCAGGACGAAGCCGAGCAGCGAGGCGCGGGTGGGCCACCGTCGCGCGAGTGCGGCCGTCAGCGGTGCGCCGGCGGCCATACCGATCGCGAACGCCGAGGTCAGCAGCCCGGCTGTGCCGATCGGCACGCCGAGCCCGGTGGCGATGTCCGGCACCAGTCCGGCGAGCATGAATTCCGAAGTGCCCATCGCGAAGACGGCCACGGCGAGCAGATAGAGCGAAAAAGGCATCAGGGGCTCCGAGGTGAGGGAGAACGACCAGGCGTCTCGTCACCGCGGCCAGCGCCCCAGGGCGCGCGCACCGGTCCCCGGGAAAGGGGACTGTCAGTGGTTCAGGGGGCTGACGGCGTGACCGAAAGCCCCCACCGTGTCCGCCTCAGGGCTCGACATGGCGCCCACCGTACTCACCCCCGCCGGTCGCCACGCAACCGGATTTCACCGCGCGGTCACGGTGCTCGGCCACCGAGTCCGCCGGGATCACGGAAACGGCAGGCACCTGCTTGCGCAACCGGGTCAGCGCGACGCCGGCAAGCACCACCGCCATCCCGGCCGCGGCCCGGAACCCGATCGTCTCGTGGAGCACGATGGCGCCGAGCGCCACCGAGACCACGGGCAGCAGGTAGCCGACCGTCGCGGCGTTGGTGGCGCCTTCGTCCGCGATGATCCGGTAGGTGAGGTGGAAGGTGAGCCCGGTGGCGAACACGCCCAGCGCGACGATGGCGACCAGGCCGACGGCTGTGAGCCGGATCGGCGTGAAGCCGGCCGGCAGGGCCAGCGCGGACAGCCCCGTGGCGGCGGTGAGCTGGGCCGACGACAGGGACAGCGTCGGCACGCCCCGGCCGACCAGATGCCGTCCCATGTAAGCGAAGCCGACCGCGTAACTGGCGGCCGCGGCGCAGAGGGCGAGCCAGCCCCAGCCCGCCGTCCCGGCCTGTTCCCACGGAGCGAAGATCAGCACCGTCCCGGCGAAGCCGAGCAGCAGCCCGCCCAGCCGCGCCGGGCGCAGGCGGCGTTCCGAGCCCAGGAACAGGCCGATCAGCAGGGACCACAGCGGCGTCGTCGCGCTGAGCACGCCGGCCACCCCGGAGCCGACGGTCTCCTGGCCCACGCTGAACAGGAAAAACGGCAGCGCGTTGCAGAAGAACGCGGCCACGAACAGGTGTCCCCAGATCCGCCACCCGCGCGGGAGCCGTCGCCGCCCGGCCACGGACGCGACGAGCAGCGTCGCCGCCCCCAGCGTGCACCGCAGGAAGGTCACCTGCGCCGGCGAGAACGCGGCCAGCGCCAGCTCGATCCAGAGGAACGTCGACCCCCACACCAGGGCCAGCACCGCCACCCGGGTCACCGCCCAGGCCCGGCTCGCCTGCCCTTTTCCTTGTGTCATGAGGAAAACCCTGCCCGGACCGGGCGACGGCGACAAGCGCGAAGTACTTCACCATCGTTAAGCCGGGCTACACGGTCCACATCGGACGGCTCAGCCCCGGCCCCCGGCCGGCAGCGCGTCGTCGAGGGTGGCGACGACGGTGAGAACCTGGTCGAGCGCGGAGATCCGGAGGACCCGCAGCACGGCGCGATTGCGGGTGACGATCTTGAACGCGGCCGCCCGCTCGTGGCACCACTCGGCCAGCTGGACGAGCACGGTCAGCCCGGCGGAGTCCAGGAAGGTCACGCCGGTGAGCTCGAGGATCAGCAGCGCCGGGGCGGGCCCGCCGGGGGTGGCCTGATCGCGCAGCAGCGGCGCCGTGGACGTGTCGATCTCGCCGACGGCGTGCACGAGCCACGTGGTGCCGAGCCGTTCGCCGGAAAGGCGCAGCAGCGGGGGTTCGGTGCTGTCCATCGTGGCGGCCTCCTGGGCCGGAACGGCGGCCGAGAGGCCCAGCCTACGGCCCCGCGGCCCCGGCTTCGGTCACCGGACCGTGCGGTCGTGGGAGATTCAGCCGATCGCCACCCCGCTCGCGATGCGGCCCTGGTCGGTCCAGCCGCCGTGGCCGTCGCCGCCGGACCAGGAGTACAGGGTGGCCGCGTTGGTGGCCGGGTCGCCGAAGAGGTAGTCGGCGCTGCCGTCACCGGTCGCGTCGGCCAGGCTCACGCGGTCGGCAGTGGTGGTGAGGCCGGTCGCGACCTGGCCATAGGGGATCCAGGCGCCGTGCCCGTCGCCGCCGCGGTTCAGATACAGGGTGACGGCGCCGTTGTCGGCGAGCGCGCTGTAGTCGGCGCGGCCGTCACCGTCGAAGTCCGCGAACCGCACGCGGGACGGGTCGGTGGTGGTGCCGGTGGCCACTTGGCCGAGGCCGATCCAGCCGCCGTGGCCGTCGCCGCCGCGGTTGAGGAACACGGAGACGGCGCCGTTGTCGGCGATCGTCAGGTAGTCCGTCTTCCCGTCGCCGTCGAAGTCGGCGAATCGCACCCGGGAAACGTCCGTGGTGGTGCCGGTGGCCACTTGGCCGAGATCGGTCCAGCCGCCATGGCCGTCGCCGCCGCGGTTCAGGAGCACCGAGACGGCGCCGTTGCCGGCGATGGTCAGGTAGTCCGCTTTGCCGTCGCCGTCGAAGTCGGCGAACCGGACCCGGGACGGGTCAGTGACGGTGCCGCCGGTGACCGGGCCGAGCACGTCCCAGCCGCCGTGCCCGTCGCCGCCGCGGTTGAGGTAGGCCGACACCTCGCCGCTGCTAGCGACGGCGAGGTAATCGGCGCGGCCGTCGCCGTCGAAGTCCGCCCAGCGCACCTTGCCCGAGCCGCCCGCTTCGGTGCCCGCCGCCAGCGGGGGACGGCCGGTGACCGCGCCGTCGGTCCAGGCCTGGTCCAGCGCGCCGTAGAGGCTCTGCGCCATCCGCAGATAACCCGCGTCGTTCGGGTGCAGCCCGTCGGCCATCTCGGCCGAGGTGAGCGCGGGCGGTTCGACGTACCGCATCTGGTGACCCGCCTGCTGCTCGGCCGCCTGGAGTCCCTTGACCCGGCTGTTGAACGTCGCGACCTGGTCCTGCAGCCCCGGCGTGGTCGGGATCAGCCCCAGCACGAGCACCGCGACGCCGGGGCGGTCGGTGAAGACGCGGTCGAGCAGTGCCCGCAGGCGGTCCGGCGCCCCGGGCACGTCGATGCCCCGGTTGAGGTCGTTGATCCCGAGGTGCAGCAGCACGACGTCGGGTCGGGCGTCGGCCACCCAGCCGTCCACCCCGGCGGCGATCTCGTCGATCGTGTAGCCGCTGTGCCCCTCGTTCGCGGGCGCGGCCAGACTGCCCGAAGCCTGGCTGCCGACGAACCTCGCGGCGTAGCGCGACTGCCCGGCGATCATCGTCCACAGTGGAGCGCGGTAGGACGAATCGGTGGCGCTGCCCACGCCCCAGGTGATCGAGTCGCCCAGCGGCATTACCCGGATGACGGGCGCGAGCGCCGCCGCGCCGGCCGGGACGACCACCGCGGCGATCCCGGCCAGCACCACGGCGGCGAGGGTCAGCAGACGGCGCATCTCAGGACGCCGCGTTCATGAGGTCAAGCGCACTGTGCTGACGCGCGGCGTCGATCTTGTCCAGCGGCCCGGACCAGCGCAGGCCGTACTGGTCGAGGGAGTTGCGGTCCGAGCCGTACGCGCGGTCGGCCTGGCGCTTCAGGTAGATGGTGTACGGGTGGTCGGACAGCGCCGCGTTCAACGCGCCCAGCCCGCGGGCGTCGGCGCCCTTGAACGAGGGCCCGTCCCCACCGCAATCGCCGGTCTCACAGGGGTCGCGGAGGATCCCGTCGGAGGTGTTGAGCGAGCCGGACGTGGTGTTGGCGTCGCCGAGCCGGCGCGCGGTGGTCAGCAGGGAGCTGTCGCCGGTGGCACGGTTCAGCTCCGTCAGCGCGTTGATCAGCACGCCCTGGTTGTACGACCACACCGTGCTTCCGTTGTTCTTGCAGGTGTTCAGGTCGGTGCCGTCGTTCACCAGGTTCGAGCCGTTGACCATGCCGGTGCCCTGGAACCAGGTCCAGCCGCTGCGCGCGCGGTCGAGGTAGGTGCTGTCGCCGGAGACCCGGTTGTGCAGCGCGGCGTTCAGCTGGATGTAGAGCGAGTTCGCGATGGCGTTCTTGTACGTCTTCGCGGTGCTCCACCAGACCCCGCCGCCGCAGGTGTTGTCCCAATAGGACGCCATGTAGTCCGCGTCCGCGCGGGCGGTGGAGAGGTAACGGCTGTCGCCGGTCAAGTCGTACGCGGCCACCCAGGCCAGGCCCCACCAGCCGGTGTCGTCGATGTAGTCGTTGCGGAACTGGCCTTGGCCGCTGGTGACGTTCAGGTCGTAGGTGCGCCCGATGGCGTAGGTGTAACTGGCCATCCCGGTCACCTTGATGTTGCCGATGACCGCGGTCAGCGCGTTCGCCGAGTTCCACCAGCCGGTGGTGGAGAACAGGCCGGTCTGGAGGTTGTAGAACATCATCTGCGCGGTGGCCGCCGCGGTGCGCCGCTCGCCGGCGTTCCACGGGGTGCGCGCCCACGAGGTGCAGGCGATGTCCGGGCGGTCGCCGGCCTTGCCGCAGGCGCGCAGCGCGCCGACGCCGAGGTTGTTCCAGTCGTCGACGTTGTACATCAGCGTGCGCCAGCCGGTCTGCCCGGCCGGGGTGGCGGTGTCGCCCAGCCGGCTGCCCGAGGCCCAGCTCTGCCCGCCGTCGAAGGAGCGGTCCAGCCACACCTCGTCGCCCGGGTTGCCGGTGCCGATCGAGGCCCAGCCCATCGCGTCGGTATCGTCGAAGTGCAGCACGATCGACCGGGAGAACAGGGTGACCGACAGCGGGGTCCGGTCGCCGGGAGACAGCGCGGGATCGGCGGCGTCGCACCGTTTGTTGCAGATCGCGGCCTGCACAGCGGGGGTCTTCGACGGCGCGGAAGCCGGCGCGGGCTGGTGCGGCCCGGGCGCGTGGGCCGGGGGAGTACTGGCGGCCGGGGGAGCGGGCGACGGCGGAGTGACGGGCGGATGCGCGGCCACGAGGAGCTGGGCGGCCAGCGCGGTGGCGGCCAGGAGGACTCGCACGGTGGTGGCGGAGGCGGGTCTGAACCGGGCAGCGGGCATGACTGTCCTCCTCGTCGAGACACGAGAGCGGCCTCCCGGAAGGGGGAGGCAGCGAGAAGACCGCACGGGCCCGGCGGTGGGCTGGATTCAGCGTGACTCGCGGATTGTCGCCGTGTCAACGGAAACCGGGGAAACTGGTTCAGACAACTTTCTGTCCGGACCGCCCGCCGATCCTTCGGTGCGACCGTAGCGACAGAGCCGCGGGGGAGCGGGACAATGCCCGCCCTCCACTCCGGTTCGCGCAGTCCGGAGCGGGCTCGAGTGCGGACAGCGTCGTGCGGTGGCTCGCGGGCGTGTTCCTGCCTGGCGCCGGTCAGGGCGAAAGCTCTTCCAGCGCCCGGTTCCGGGTGCGCGGGGTGAACTGCGCGAGGACCGCGGCGACGACGAGGAACCCGGAGACGAGCAGCAGCGCGGGCAGCGGGGCGAGCCTCGGCACCAGCGGCGCGATGACCAGCACGCCCATCGCGCCGCCGAGCACGCCGAGGCCGTCGACGAGCCCGAAGCCGGCGGACCGGATCCGCGTCGGGAAGCTCTCGGCGGACAGCGCGAAGGTCGGCGGCACCCAGACGTTGAACCCGAAGAACACCAGGAACGAGCCGGCGAACGCCCAGCCGATCGACGAGCCGAGCGTGGCGATGACCACGGCGCCCAGCACCGTCAGCGCCGCCCCGACCGGCAGCCAGTAACGGCGTTCCAGCGCCTCGGAGAACCGCGCCGAGAACAGGCCCTGCACGAAGAACCCGATCCCGCCGACGGCCGAGATCATGCCCGCGACCGGCGCGGTGAAGTGCAGGGTGGTCAGCACGACGGTCGACCCGGTGGAGTAGCCGAAAACCGTGGCGTAGCCGAAGAACCACATCGCCACCAGCAGCAGGGCGCGGCGCCGGTAACGCTTGTCCCGCACCAGGTCCCGGTACGCGCGGGCGGTGCCGACGGGCCGGGTCGGCGGCGCTGCCGCGGGGGCGGGGTCGGCCAGCGGGCCGCGGCGCAGCGCCCGGGCCTCGGCGCGGGTGACCACGGCGTCGGCCTCGGCGAGCCGGCCGTGCTCGACCAGCCAGCGCGGCGATTCCGGCAGCCGCAGCATCGCCAGCATCGCGAGCGCGGCCAGCGCGAAGGCGAGCCAGTAGATCCAGCGCCAGCCCTGCTCGAACCCGGGCCCGGCCACGGCGATCGGGAGCCCGGCCGGGAACGGCGCGGGCTCGGTGGTGAGCACCAGGCCGAGGCCGATGCCGACCATCGCGCCGAGCGTGCACAGCACGAACGTGATCGCGGTGTAGCGAGCCCGTGCCGCCGCCGGGGCCAGCTCGCCGACGTAGGTGTTGCCGATCGCCAGCGTCGCCCCCATGGCGACACCGGTGATCGCGCGCCCGGCCACGAACACCCCGTAATCGCCGGCCAGCGCGGTCACCAGCGAGCCGGCCACCGAGAAGGCGAGCGCGACCAGCAGCGCGTTGCGCCGCCCGAACCGGTCGGACAGCGGGGCGACGAGCAGCCCGCCGACCAGGTACCCGGCGAGGTAAACACACACCGGCAGGGTCAGGAATCCTTGCGCGGTACCGGGAGTGCAGCCGGGCCGGACGGCGACGCAGGTCTGGATGAACGAGACGTTGATGTCGAAGTTGCCGTAGAAGATCACGAACATCGCCAGCCCGACCACGCCGGTGGCGGCGCCGGCGAGCGCCCGGCGCGGCAGCCGTTCGAGCCGGGCGACGATCGCGGCCGCGGGTTCGTGCTCCGGCCCGGTCCATGGTTCCGCACTGGACATCGGTGCTCCCTCGATCGGCGCTGATCCGGCAGGTGCCCGGAAAGGTAACTTGTCCACGAGATCGTCACAAGAGTCACAGACGAAATCGTTGACAATCTGGTGTACCGTGCCGGGTGTCTTCTTCGCGAGAAGGGAGCACGGAAGTGGCCGCACCATCCCGGATCGCCCACCTCGGGCATGTCGAGCTGCTCACCCCGGAGCCCGAGCGCAGCCTGTGGTTCTTCACCGAGATCCTGGGCCTGACCGAGAACGGCCGGGACGGCGACTCGGTTTTCCTCCGCACCTGGGACGACTACGAGCAGTACAGCCTGGTGCTCACCGCGCACGAGACGTCGGGGCTCCGCCGCACCGCGTTGCGCACCACGGGCCGACGGGAGCTGGACGAACTGGTCGCCGGAGCCGAGGCGGCCGGCCGCGGCGGGCGCTGGCTGGCGCCGTCGGCCGGGATCGGCCCGAGTTACCTGTGCACCGACCCGGACGGCCACGAAATCCGGCTGTACTGGGAAACCGAGTGGTACCAGGCACCCGAGGGGCTGCGGCCGTCGCTGAAGAACCAGGCGCAGGCCTACCCCGGTCGCGGGGTGGGGGTGCGGCGGCTCGACCACGTCAACTTCCTCGCCGCCGAGCCCGGCCCGAACGGCGGGTTCGTCCGGGACGTGCTGGGCGGCCGCGTGACCGAGCAGATCGTGAACGACGACGGGTCCGTCGCCGCGCAGTGGCTCACCTTCACGAACAAGTCCTACGACCTCGTCTACACCGGCGATTGGACCGGCAGCAACGGCCGCCTGCACCACATCGCCTTCGCCGCCGACACCCGCGAGGACATCCTCCGCGCGGCCGACATCTGCCTCGACCACGACGTGTTCATCGAGACCGGCCCGCACAAACACGCCATCCAGCAGACGTTTTTCCTCTACCTGTACGAGCCGGGCGGCAATCGCGTCGAGCTGTGCAACCCGCTGACCCGGCTGATCCTGGCGCCGGACTGGCGGCCGATCACCTGGACCCAGGCCGAGCGCGCGAAGGGCCAGGCCTGGGGCCTGAAGACGATCGAGTCGTTCCACACCCACGGCACTCCTCCTGTTGGAGAAGCGCCCGTGGCGGAGGCCTAGGATCGGCCGGTGCCGCCCGACTCGCCGCCCCCGGGGTTCGTCCTGCTGGAGTCCTCGCCGTTCGTCGAGCAGGTGGGGCCGATCTACCGCACCAGCGAAGGCAGGCTCGGGGTTCGTGTCCTTCCGACGCACACCAACACGATGGGCTCGGTCCACGGCGGTTTCCTGATGACGGTGGTCGACATCGCCGCCGGCCAGGGCGCGCGCCGGGCCATCGGCGCCGGCTCGGTGGTCCGCACGGTCAGCACCACCATCGACTTCCTCGCCACGGCGGGCGTCGGCAGCTGGCTGGAGGCGGAGCTCACGGTCGACCGCATCGGGCGCCGCACCGTTTTCACGTCGTGCCGCGTGACCTCGGGGGAAACGGTGGTCGCGCGGGCGACCGCGGTGCTCATGCGCGGATAGCACCCGGTCGAGTGGTCGCCGATTCTTTCACCCTCTGATGCCGGATCGGCGTGACGCTCCCCGTAGTGGAGCAATAGGTGCCGGACGACGGTTGTCGCCATCGAATTCAGGAGTCCGGTCGCCACCCGGATGCCGCAGTCGTGAATCGGACTCACTCACTCCATCGGGCGACGGAAGATAGCTTTCCGTGAGATTAATCCGGCGTCAATCCGCGGGGTCGTCATTGTGTTTCGCGCACTCCCACGACACGGTCGAAATTGTCGTTTCCGCTGAAGTCGAGGAGTGTCATGAAACGGAAAATAGCCGGTCTGACCGCGTCGATTATCGCCCTGGTCTGCCTGGTCGCCGCACCGGCTTCCGCGGCAGGCCCCGGTCAAGGCCGGCCCGGGTGCTTTTCCGCGGCCTACTCGGTCGCATTCGGCGTGGGCATCGCCGTGAACTGCGGCTTCGGCGAAGGAGACGGTTACTGGGTCGTCGCCCATTGCGCGAGTGGCGAAGACTTCTGGTATTCCCAGGGTACTTACGTGCCCTACGGTTTCGGTCCCTCGGTCGCCAAATGCGAGGGTGGGCTCCTCTCGCCGGCCTCGCTGGGCGGTTATCACATCGTCGAGTACTGACAACCGTGGACGAGCTCTGACGACCGTGGATTGGTGAAGGCTGCCGTCGTGTGGCCGCTTCCGGGCGAAGCGGCCACACGTCTCTCGCGCTGACCTGCCAGCTCCACGAGTCCCCCTCGAAGCCATGGTCACTTCATGTCAGCTGACGAAGCGGCGATCGAGCATAAACTGCCCTGAAGAGCGCCGTCAACCACGGTGTCCGGTTTGCCGAAGATCGGCTTCACTCCAGTTGACGCCCGGTAGGGTGCGGGCCATGCCCGACACGCTCGCCGCCAAGGTGGATCACCTGTTCAGCATCGTGCGGCCGCGCGAAGGCGACGAGTATTCGTTCGAAGAGGTCGCCGAGGGCATCCGCGCCAAGGGCGGGCCGACCATCTCCGCGACCTACCTCTGGCAGCTGCGCAAAGGGCTGCGGGACAACCCGACGAAGCGGCACCTGGAGGCCCTCGCCGGGTTCTTCGGCGTCCCGCCCGCGTACTTCTTCGACGACGCGGAGGCGGAGCGGATCAACGCCGAGCTGACGTTGCTCAGCGCGCTGCGTGACGCGCCGGTGCGGCAGATCGCCTTGCGCGCCAACGGGTTGTCCTCGAAGAGCCTGGAGGCGATCGCCGACATGGTGGACCGGGTGCGGCAGCTGGAGGGATTGCCCGACCCGGACGCCGACCGGTGACCGGGCCCGGCGACCGGCGGCTCCGCAAGCGGTGCGCCGCCCGGCTGCGCGAGCTGCCGATGCCGGTGCCGTTCGATGTGCGGGTGCTCTGCGATCGGGTTGCCCGGCGCCGAGGCCGCCCGATCCGGCTGGTGCCGATGGCCGGGCTGACCGGCGTCTGCGGGCTGTGGCTGGCCACCGACGAGGCGGACCTGATCTGCTACGAGGCGGCCACCAGCCCGCCGCACCAGGAGCACATCATCCTGCACGAGCTGGCCCACGTGCTGTGCGACCACTACCCGTCGTTCATGCCGGAGGCCGCCGCTTCGCTGCTGCCGAGCCTCGACCCGGCGATGGTCCGGCGGGTCCTCGGCCGCGCCGGCTACTCGACCGAGGAGGAGCGCGAGGCCGAGCTGCTGGCGTCGCTCATCCGGCAGCAGGCCCGCTCAGGCGGCACTCCGGCCGACCGGCTCCGTTCCGCGCTGGGGGACGGCGATGGCTGAGTGGCTGCTGCGGTACGGCCCGGTGGTGCTGGCCTGGGTCCTGTTCACCGCGCGGGGTGGCGGCGACCCCGGCCGCCGGGCGATCCGGCAGGTGTTCCTCGGCCTGGCCGTCTCGCTGACGGCGCTGACCCCCGCCGGGCACGCGGTGATCCGCGCGGTCACCGGCGCCCCGGACCTGCCGCGGCTGGTCGGGCACGCGGGCATGCTCTACGCCGCGTGGTCGGCGCAGCGCTTCCTCGCGCACCTGAACGGGATCCGCCCGCCGCGCCGGCAGGGCTGGTGGATCGGCGGGATGTTCGTGGTGATGTGTGTGCTCTTCGCGCTCACGCCCGACCTGAAACCCCAGTCGCCGTGGGTGATGGAGTACTGCTTCGCCTATGCCGCGGCGCAGATCCCGGCCTTCGCCGGGGTGATCCGCCTGGGCCTGCGGTACGCGCGTCCTGCGGGTCCGGCGTCCTTGCGGGCGGGTCTCTACCTGGCGGTCGCGGGCACCGCCGCCGGGGTGGTGTACCTGGTGAACAAGACGGTGCTGGCCGCCGCGCCCCGGTGGGGTTTCGAGTACCCGCCCGGGCACGCGTTCCTGCTGTCCAAGGCGCTGCCGGCCGCCGCGCACGTGCTGGTGCTCGTCGGCGTCACGCTGCCCGGGGCCGCGGCCTGGCTGGGCCGCTGCCGGCGCTACCGCCGCCTTCGTCCACTGTGGACGGCGTTGTACCGGGCCGACCCGGCGATCGCGCTGGACCCGCCCGCCGGCCCGCGCCGGCTGGTGCCGTGGGGCCTGCGGATGCGCCTCTACCGGCGGGTGATCGAGATTCGCGACGGGCTGCTCGCGCTCCAGCCTTACCGGGACCCGGCCGTCGCCGTCGCCGCGCGGGAAAGCGGGGCCACGGCCGGGCTGCGCGGGCGTCGGCTGGACGCGGCGGTCGAGGCCGCCGCAGTCGTCGCGGCCCTGCGTGCGCGGGCGGACGGCGTGGTGCCGGACGCCGAGGCAAGCGCGGCTGGTGAAAGCACAGCCACGCCCGGTGGCGACGACCTCGACAGCGACACTGCGTTCCTGGGCGAGGTCGCCGTCGCCTATCGCCGCAGCGCGGTTCTCGCGCGCTGACGAGCCAGGTCTTTGTCAAAGTGTTGACCGAGGGCCGGGCGCGCGGAAAGGTCGGATGTCAGGTCAGGGTCGATCGGTTTCTGCCGTGGGAGGCATCCGGTGCGGTACAGGTTCATGGCGGCGGTCCTCGCGACGGCGGTGCTCGGCGTGCCGAGTGTCGCCGCGGCGGCTCCGGCGGGAGCGGCTGCCGAAGCGCAGCTGGTCAGCGACCCGGCGGCGTACGTCGACCCGCTGATCGGCACCGGCAGCGGCGGCGGTTCGGTCGGCGAGATCAACAACTTCCCCGGCCCGGCGACGCCGTTCGGGATGATGCAGTTCTCCCCGGACACCCAGGGCTCGTACGCCGGCTACCAGTATCACAGCGATCAGATCCGAGGTTTCAGCCTCGACCACGCCTCGGTCGGCTGCACCGCGTTCGGTGACGTGCCGATCCTGCCGGTGACCGGCGACGTCGGCGCGGCCCCGTGGGACCGCGCCGAGCACTTCAGCCACGAAGGCGAGCAGGCCGCGCCCGGCTACTACGCCGTGACGCTCGCCGATTCGAAGGTCCGCGCGGAGCTGACCGCCACCACGCGCACCGGCCTGGCCGCGTTCACCTTCCCGGCCGGCGCGAACGCGCAGGTGCTGGTCAAAGGCGGCGCCAGCCTGGCCGGTGACTCCCACGCGGACCTGAAGGTCACCGGCGACCGCGAGGTCAGCGGGTCGGCGACCACCGGCAACTTCTGCGGCAAGGGAAACAAGTACACCGTCTACTACGACGTCACCTTCGACCAGCCGTTCACCGCGCACGGCACGTGGGACGGCACGTCGGTGAAGCCGGGCACGGACACGGTCGACTCGCCGAAGGCCGGCGCCTACCTGACCTTCGGCTCGCAGAAAGTGGTGCACGCCAAGGTTTCGATGTCCTACGTGGGCGTCGACGGCGCGAAGGCCAACATGGCGGCGGAGATCCCGGGCTGGGACCTCGGCGCCGTCCGGCAGTCCACAAGGGACGCCTGGTCGGCCACGCTCGGCAAGATCCGGGTGGCGGGCAACGACCCCGCGCAGCTCAAGACCTTCTACACCTTTCTGTACCACTCGCTGATGCACCCCAACACTTTCAACGACGTCGACGGCCGTTACATCGGCTTCGACGACAAGGTCCGGACGCTGCCCGCCGGGCACACGCAGTACGCCAACTTCTCCGATTGGGACACCTACCGCACGCTCGCGCCGTTGCAGGCGATGCTGTTCCCGAAGCAGGCCAGCGACATGGCGCAGTCACTGACCAACGACGCGGTCCAGGGCGGCTGGTGGCCGCGCTGGCCGATGGCGAACGACTACACCGGCCAGATGACCGGGGACAGCTCGGTGGCGCTGATTTCGAGCCTGTACGCGTTCGGCGCGCGGGACTTCGACGTCAAGACGGCGCTGAAGTACCTGGTCAAGGGCGCGACCTCGGTGGACCAGACGCCTGGCGCGTACCAAGAGCGCCGGGGCGTCGCGGACTACGTGGCCCGCGGGTACATGCCGAACAACGACGCCTCGCGCGGCGACCACGCGCGCGTCGGGGCGTCGATCACCCTGGAGTGGGCGATCGACGACTTCGCGATCGCGCAGTTCGCGCAGGGCATCGGCGACCGCGACGTCGCCCGTGAGTTCACCCAGCGCGGCCAGAACTGGCAGAACATCTTCAACCCGGCCACCGGCTACCTCCAGCCGCGTGGTGAGGACGGCCGCTTCCCGGACGGCCCGGCCTACCGGCCCCCGCCGCCGGGCGAGTTCGGCCAGGACGGCTTCGACGAGGGCAACGCCGCGCAGTACACCTGGCTGGTCCCGCAGGACCCGGCCGGGCTGGTCACCGCGATGGGCGGCCCGGCGAAGACCGCGGCCCGGCTGGACACGTTCTTCCAGCAGCTGAACGTCGGCCCGAACGAGCCGTACATGTGGGCCGGCAACGAGCCGGACTTCGGGGTGCCGTGGCTGTACAACCACGTCGAGCAGCCGTGGAAGACGCAGCAGGTGGTGCGGGAGATCGCGACCACGCAGTTCAGCGCCACGCCGGACGGCGAGCCCGGCAACGACGACCTCGGCGCGCAGTCGTCCTGGTACGTCTGGGCCGCGCTCGGCATCTATCCCGGCACGCCGGGAACCCCGGACCTGGTCGTGCACAGCCCGCTGTTCGAGCGCGCCGTGCTCACTCTGCCCACCGGGCGCACCATCGACATCCGCGCGCCTAAGGCGTCGGCGACCACGCCGTACGTCCAAGACCTCCGGCTGAACGGCGGGGAGTGGGACCGCACGTCGCTGCCCGCCGGCACCGCGCGTGACGGCGCCCGGCTGGACTTCACGCTGGCCGCGCAGCCGGACAAGGGCTGGGCCGCGGGCAGCCAGCCACCGTCCTATCGGGACAGTGAACAGCCGTTCCTGGCCTCCGCCGACAACCAGCTGACGGCCGCGCCGGGCTCGACGGGTCAGGCGACGATCACCGGCCAGCGGCTCGGCGGGCACGACCGCGCTCTCGACGTCACCGTGCAGGCGCCCGCGGGCCTGACCGCCACTGCGCCGCGGCAACTCCAGCTCGACGACCGGACGGGCAGCGGGAGCGTGAAGCTGACGGTTTCCGTGCCCGCCGGGACACCCGAGGGTTATTACCCGGTGCCGGTGACCGTCCGCGGCAGTGGCCGCACCGTGACGACTTCGGTGATCGTGCTGGTCGCCCCGAAGGGCGGTCTCGCCGCCGCGTACGGCAACGTCGGGATCTCCGACGACGGCGACGCCGGCTCGGCGAACTTCGACACCGCGGGCAACAGCTTGTCCCGGCAGGCACTCGCGGCCGCGGGCCTGGTCGGCGGGAAGACGGCGCAGGCCGTGGGCACGTCCTTCACCTGGCCTGCGGCACCCGCGGGCCGCCCGGACAACGTCGTGCCTGCGGGGCAGGTGGTCACTCTCGCGCCTGCCGCCCGCTTGTCGTTCATCGGCACAGCAACAAATGGCGACCATCGAGCGACCGCCACAGTCACCTTCACCGACGGCACCACGGCCCAGTCCGATCTGTCCTTTGGAGACTGGGTGCTACCGGGAGGAGGCACGGACCCGGTCTTCGGCAATACGTTGGTCGCGCGCACCTCGTACCGCAACCAACCGGGCGGCTCGGGCGGTCCGGCCTCAATCTACGCTACAGAGCCATTTGTGGTCCCGGCAGGGAAGCAGCTGGCTTCGGTGACGTTGCCGGTCGAGCCGGATCTGCACGTTTTCGCGGTGGGGCTGGGTTGATGTTTCGTGCTGCCTTTGATCCTGCGGTGATCTTGGGCTTTTGTTGCTGTTAAAGGGTTTCTGTTTGTGGTCGTGATTTTTCGGGTGTACCCGTTCGAGTGGTGACTCGAACATGCGTTCGAGTTATTGTGGTGTGTGTGACGAGGATGGAGCGGGTGCCGGTGTGGCGGCTTTCCTCGGGGGAGTTGACCGCGGAGCTTGTCGCTGTGGAGCAGAGGTTGTGTCGTGAGTATGCGCGGATGTTGGAGGTGGTCGGCGAGGTCGATCAGCGGGGTGTGGCGGTGGAGAAGGGTTTCCGCAGCACCGCGGTCATGCTGGTGCGCGCACTACGAGTCTCGCAGAAGGAAGCCCGGGCCCGTGTCACCCAGGCAACCACTGTGCTGCCGGTGATGCGGACCGCCCTGGCGGCCGGTGTCCTCAACCGTGAACACGCGGCCGAGATCGCTGCCGTCCTGACCCACGCCCCCGATGCGGTGACTCCCGAGGACCTGGCTGACACCGAAACGACCTTGGTTGAGCTGGCCGGTCAGGCCCCGCCGGTGACGGTGCGGAAGGTAGGCCGGCGGATCCAGTCCTACTGGGACTTTCACCTCACCGACCCCGACAACCGCGACCACGAGATGGCCCGCCCGCGGCGGGAGTTCCGCTATACCCGGACCCGCGACGGCCGGATGAGGTATAGCGGTGAACTTGATGCCGAGATGGCGGACCTGACCGAGCAACTCTTCACCGTCCTGGCCAAACCCGCCGCCGCTGATCCGTTCGGTAACCCCGATCCCCGCACCCGGTCGCAGCGTCAGGGCGACGCGATCGCCGCGGTGCTGGATCTCGCCGCCCGCGCCCCCGAGGTGCCGGTCAAGGCCGGTGAACGAGTGGTCGCGACTGTGACCGTCAGCCTGGCCGATCTCGAGCGCCGTGCCGGAACGGTCATCCCTGATGGTCATCACCCGATGACCGTGTCCCAGCTGCGCCGTTTGTGCTGCGACGCGAAGGTCCTGCCGGCTGTCCTGAACGGCGCCGGTGAGGTGTTGGATTTGGGTCGCGCCGTCCGGACTGCGACTCCCGCCCAGCGCCGGGCCTTGGCTGTGCGAGACAAGGGCTGCACCGCGCCGTGGTGCACGAAGGGCCCGAAGTGGACGACGCCTCATCACATCGAGTTCTGGAGCGACCCCCGTGGCGGCCCCGGCGGACGGACCGATATCGGGAACTTGGCGTTGATGTGTGAAACCGACCACCATGTTGTCCATCATGAAGGCTGGGACATCCGGCTCCGCAACGGAACCGTCGAATGGATCCCACCCGCCTGGCTGGATCCCAATGCCGTTAAGTTACCGTTCTCTCGACTGGATCGTGCAGCGTAAGCCAAGGTCGGCTACTTCGGCGTGTCATTGAAGTACTTGTGGCCATCATGTGCTGGAATAAGTAAATGAGCAGCGCATTCAAGGTTCCGCGTGATCGAGTCATCGACCATCTCGGAATTGGTGTCCTGACACGAGTGTTTCACCGCGATCTGGTTGACGAAGTACTCAACGCCACAGGAAAGCAAGAGAAGCGCCGGCGGCTACTGCCGGCGCGGGCGATGGTGTACTACGTACTCGCGCTGGCACTGTTCTTCGGTGACTCATACGACGAGGTCATGCGAAAACTGGTCAACGGACTCAGGTTCATGCGCTCCTGGCATGAAGATTGGGACGTGCCTACCGTGAGTGCGCTATCGCAGGCGAGGACGCGCCTCGGCTCTGAGCCAATGCGCGAGCTGTTCCTGCGTGCTGCTGTTCCCCTTGCTGAACCAGGAACTCTGGGCAGTTGGTATCGTGGGCGTCGAGTGATGGCCATTGACGGAGTCATTCTCGATGCCCCCGACACGCCGGAAAACGTCGACCGTTTCGAGAAAAAAGGACACGGTGGCGGCGAAAGTGCCTACCCGCAAGTGCGGGTCGTCGGCCTGGCCGAATGCGGGACGCACGCCCTGATCGCAGCTGCTATCGACTCCTGGCGCGTCTACGAGCGAGAACTGGCAACGCGGCTTCTCGACCAGGTCGAGCCGGACATGCTGATTACCGCCGATCGCGGGTTCTTCAGCTACGACCTGTGGAAGCAGATCTGCGGTACCGGGGCAGACCTGCTCTGGCGGGTCAGCAACACCGTCTTTCTCAAAGTGATCGAAGAGCTACCCGACGGCTCATATCGTTCAGAACTTCTTCCCAAGCAACTGAAAACAGACCTACGCCGGGGAAAGCAGCGTAGCGTCCCAGGCGGGGCCCTGATTCCCATCCGCGTCATCGAGTATCAGATTTCGAATCGAAACCAATCGGAGACCATTCGACTCATCACCACACTCGAGGACCCGCGCGAAGCTCCCGCAGTGGAACTAGCCGCACTCTATGCTGAACGATGGGAATTCGAGCTAGCCCTCGACGAAGTTGAAACACACCAGCAGGGCGGCTACCGAGTGCTCCGATCAAAGAAGCCGGACCTGGTCGAACAAGAAATCTGGGGAATGCTGCTCACCCACTACGCAATACGACACCTCATGCACGAAGCCGCCGACACTATAGACATCGACGAAGATCGACTATCGTTCATACGCAGCCTCCGCGTCGTCCGGCGAACCATCGTCAACGGCGCGGATTTTCCCCCCGAATAGCACGACGGAACACCACCGCGAAGCGCTGAACGAGATCGCCACTCATCCCAACCCGCGCCGACGCCTGCGCAGCTACCCCAGAGTCGTCAAACGACGACAAGTTGGCGACAAGCTAACCAAACGCAGTTGCCACACACAGACCCGACATCGCTCCACACCACGAATCACCCTCATCCGGAGCACCGCCTAACTTAACGGCATTGGGCTCGACCCCCAACGAAGACCCCTCCACAACACCGCCCACGACCCACCCCACACTCAAGCCGCCTGACCGGCGCGCCGAGCCAGTCAGCCAGCACACGTCCCATGTAGACCGTGCGACCGACGCTGCCCGGCCATGCGTCGCCGCGGATCGGCGATGATGCCATCGCCGAGAGACCAGTGGCCGACAATGGATGCACAGTGTCGGGCCACCAAGGAGTCACGGGTTCGGGGATCGAGGTGGCGAATGCGCTGTGGACAATGGACCGGTGATCCCGTCGTTCCCCGTGTCCGCAAGAACGGCGGCAAACACAGGCCTCCAGACGACATCGCCCCGAATCGGGGGTTACTCGGGTGAGCCGTCCGGCCGTTCCGGCGCGGGTTCCGGCGCGGGTTCCGGCGTGGCTTCCGGCTCAGCCGCCGCCTCCGACTCCGCCAGGGATTCCGGCTCAGCCGGGGGCTCCGGCTCAGCCGGGGGCTCCAGGTCGATCGCGGCCTCCGAGGCAGCCGGGGATCCCGGCTCGACCGGGGGTTCGGGCTCTGTCGCAGCTTCCGGGTCGGTCGCAGCTTCCGGGTCGGCCGGAGATTCCGGGTCGGCCGGGGATTCCGGGGCTGGTTCCGGGGCAGCCGGAGGTTCCCGGCGGAAGTCCTGGACTGCGGCCCACACGGCCAGGACCAGGCCGGCCAGCACGGCCGTGGACAGGATCCAGAAGTCGACCAGGACGGT
>DASXYS010000133.1:0-69040 GCA_036502365.1 Amycolatopsis sp. | reverse complement strand
CGTGAGCGAGAACACTCGGCGCGACTCGTCAAGAAAGACCGTGTCTTGGCGGACCAGGCTGCCCGTGATCGCCGTCGTGGTGGTCGTGGCCGCCGCGGTGACCGCGGCCGTGACCGGCGCGGCGAAACCGCTGCCGGGGATGCGGGTGGTGCCCGGCGGCCACTGGGTCTACAACTCCGTGCTGCAGGCCGCTTTCCACCTGGACGGCGGCACCGCGGGGATCGACGCGCAGGCGGCGGTGCCGGGTGATCAGGGCAGCCAGGTGGTGCAGGGCGACACCAACGGCTACGTCGTGGGCGACTCGCGGATCAGCCGGTTCGGCAAGTCGGACCTGACGGCGGGCCCGGCGGTCGCGCCGCCGTCGAAGGAGGTCCCGCTGGGCCTGGAGACGGCCGGCGGCCCGTACCTGGTCTACCGCCAGGCCGGGCAGGTCGTCCGGCTCGGCGATCCGTCCGCCACGATGTCGGCGGGCGGCCCGATCAGCGACGCGGTCGCCACCGCGGATGGCACGGTCTGGCTGCTGCGCGCCGGCTCCGGCCTCATCTGCCGGCTGGACCAGGGCGCGGACCGCGTGTCGTCCTGCCCGGTCGTGCTGCCGGCCGGGCACACCGGCTCGCTGACCGTCGTCGGTGACCAGCCCCATTTCGTGGACACCACCGATGCCAGCCTGCGCGCCGTCGGCACCGGCGGGCTCGGTGACGCGGTGTCGATGGGCCTGGCCCCGTCGGCCGGCCTGCGTCCGGCGGCGAACGACGTGTCCGGCCGGGTGCCGCTGCTCGACCAGCAGACGAACCGGCTCTACCTGGTCGATCCCGCGCCGAAGGCGCAGAAGCCGGTGACCGTCCAGCTCCCCGCCGGGCAGTACGACGGACCGGTGGCGGGCGGCTCGGTCGTCGCGCTGGTGGACCGCTCGTCGGGCACCCTGCTCACCTTCGACGGCAGCGGCAAGCAGTCCGACACCAAGCCGATCCCGCCCGGCGCCGGCACTTCGCGGCTGGACCGCGGTGAGGACTCCCAGGTCTACGTCGACGGCGGGCAGGGCACCCACGTGCTGGTCGTCGGCAAGGACGGCAAGGTCACGGACGTCCCGGTCGTGCCGCCGCCGGCCGGCAAGCCCGATCAGCCGGCCCCGGGCCAGCCCCCCGCGCCGCCGCAGCCGGGCACGTTGCCCCCGGCCGAGCAGCGGGGGACCGGCGACGCCGTCCCGCAGCCGGATATCAACGCGGGCAACAAACCCGGCCCCGCCCGTACCCCGGACAAGCCGGCCAAACCGGCCAAGCCCCCGGCGCCGCCCGCGGTCCCGGCGAGCCCGCCGGGAGCGCCGCCTTCGGTGTCGGCCACCGGCGGCGCCGGGTCGGCGACGGTCAGCTGGGGAGCCGCGGCGGAGAACCGTGCGGCCGTGACGTCCTACCGGATCAGCTGGCCGGGCGGGTCGAAAACGGTCGGCGGCGGCACCCTTCAGGCCAGTATTCCGGGGCTGAGCAACGGAACCCGCTACACCTTCACCGTGGTCGCGGTGAACAAGGCGGGCACCGGACCGGGCGCGTCGGCCTCGGCCACTCCGGCCGCGTCGGCGTCCGCACCGGGGCTGACGGCGACTTACCGAAACGGCGGCGCGTCGCTCTCGTGGACTCAGCCGGACCTCGGCGGCGGCCAGCTGGTGAACTACCTGGTGACCGGGACCGGACAGGCGCAGCAGACCGTTTCCGGTACTACTGCGACGTATTCCGGCCTCGCGGCGGGGAAGTCGTACACCTTCACGGTGCGTGCGGTGACGAAGACTCCGGACGGCGAGACCCGAAACGGGGCGACGTCATCGAAGTCGATCACGGTTCCGGCGCAGTCGGTCACCATCAGCCGGGGCGCCGCCACCACCTCGTCCAACTGCAGTGGTGACTGCGCCTTTGTGAACGTGTCGATGAGGGGCTTCCAGGCGAACACGAAGTACTCGATCAGGCTCAGCTCGTCCAGCAACAACGAGGTCGCGACCGAATCCGGCACCACCAACTCGAGTGGCTCGCTGAACTACAACCAACTCGACTACGACGTGGCGGGCGAGACGATCTATGTTCAGGTCATCGCGCCCGACGGCACCATCGTCAAGTCCAATTCGATCAAGTGGAAATGAACCGATGACTCCAGAAATCGCGCCCGGCGCCGTTTACGAGCGCATCGCGGCGAATGTCCACAGTGTACTGCGTGGTAAGCCTCAGCTGGTGCGCCTGGCGATCGCCGCGGTGTTCGCCGAAGGACACCTGCTGGTCGAGGACGTGCCGGGGGTCGGCAAGACGACGCTGGCCCGGTGCCTGGCGCGCAGCATCGGCGGCTCGTGGAACCGCATCCAGTTCACGCCCGACCTGCTGCCCGGCGACATCACCGGCGTGCCGGTGTACCACCAGCGCGCCGAGCGGTTCGAATTCCACCCCGGCGGGATCTTCGCGAACGTGGTCGTCGCCGACGAGATCAACCGCGGCACGCCGAAGACGCAGTCGGCGCTGCTTGAGGTGATGGGCGAGCGGACGGTCACGGTGGACGCCGTCCGGCACGAGGTGCCGCGGCCGTTCCTCGTGGTGGCCACCCAGAACCCGATCGAGATGGCGGGCACCTACCGGCTGCCCGAGGCGCAGCTGGACCGGTTCCTGATGCGGCTGGAGGTCGGCTACCCGGATCTCGCGTCCGAGGTGAAGGTGATCATGGGCGACTGCGCCGGGATCGGCCCGGACGAGCTGTCGCCGGTGGTCGACATCCCCACCCTGCAGCAGGCCATCGCGCAGGTCCGCGCGGCGCATGTGGACGGCGCGGTCTGCGAGTACGCGGCCCGGCTCGCCGCGGCCACCCGCACCCACGCCGCGCTGCGTTACGGCGCCAGCCCGCGCGGCAGTATCGCGCTTATCCGTGCGGCGCAAGGACTCGCGGCCACCTACGGCCGCAGCTTCGTGACTCCGGACGACGTCAAGGAAATCGCCCAGCCAGTACTGGCGCACCGGCTGATCCTCACCACCGATGCGGAGCTGAACAACCGCCGTCCCGCGGACGTCGTCGACGAGGTGCTCGCCACGACCCCGGCCCCGGCCGGCACAGCGGCGAGGGCCTGATGCTCCGGCTGCTGTGCAGTTCGTTACTAATCCGACTGCAGCCACGGCGGAAACGGGTTCCTGCAAGCGGATCGGCTGCAGCCCGTGTCCGCCTACTTTCGGTCGGATTAGTAACGCGGCGCGGCCTCGGTGTCCTGGTGGCCACGGTGGTCCTGTTCGCCTTCGGTCAGCTGGCCGGTTATCCGCTGTTCCTCGCGATCGCCGGCGCCGGGGCCGGCGCGCTGGTCGCGGCGGCCGCGGTCACGGGACGGCGCCCCCGGGTCGCGGTCAGCCGCGAGGTCTATCCCGACCGGGTCGAGCGCGGCCGCCCGGCGTTCGCCAAGCTGCGCGTGCACAACCCGACCGGACGGCGGCAGGGCGCGTTCAGCGCGGGCGACCGGGTCGGCACCGGCTTCCACAGCGTGAGCGTGCGCGCGCTGGCGGCCGGCGCCGAGGCCGTGCACCACTACGACCTGCCCACGGAACGCCGGGGCAAGCACCAGGTCGGCCCGCTCACCCTCGACCGCGGCGACCCGCTCGGCCTCGGCCGCCGGCGGCTGACCACCGGCGAGACCGCGACTCTGTGGGTGCACCCGCAGATCCACGTGATGCGCGCGCCCGCCGGCGGCCGCCCGCGGCACCACCACGAGGGCGCGGCGGTCGACGAACGGCTGCGCGGCTCGTTCGACCTGCGCGAGGTGCGGGAATACGTGCCCGGCGACGAGGTCCGCCACCTGCACTGGAAGGCGACCGCGCGGACCGGGCAGCTGATGGTCCGCGACTACGTCGACCCCGACCAGCCGCGGTTCACCGCGCTGCTCGACACCCGCGTCGAAGGCCCGGTGCTGGAGGAGGCGGTGGACCTGGCGGCGTCGCTGGTCGCGGCCGCGGCGCGGGCGGACCAGCCGGCCCGGCTGGTCACCGCCGGCGGCCTCGACGTCGACACCGGCGGGGGCGCCCCGGCGCTGCGGCGGCTGCTGGACGCGCTGACGGTGCTGACACCGTCCGGGGATTCCGGGCTGGTGCCCGAAGACCTGGTCCGCTCCGGGGTCGGCGGGCTGGCCGTGGTCACCGCCGGCGGCACGGCCGCCGACCGCGCCGCGCTGGCCGCCCTGCGGGGCCGGTACTCCACCGTGGTCGTGTTCGTCCTCGGCGACGCCGGCTCGCTGCGCGGGCTCCCGGACACCACGGTGCTGCCGGTGTCCAGTGCCGCCGATGCCGCCCGCCGCTGGAATGCGATCGTGCGATGAGTCTACAGTGGACGATTACCCTGGCGGACCGGCTGCGTTCGGCACCCGCCGTGAAGGACTCCGTGCCCGACGCGGTGAAGGCCTCCCTGCCGGCGTCAGGCACGGTGAATGAGTCCGACGCGGTGAAGGGGGCCTTCACGGCGCGCAGTGGAGCGACGGCGCTGGTACTGCTGGCGACCGGGCTGGCGGGGATGTTGTTCGCGCCGGTGTTCGGGATGGCGGCGCTGGCGCTCCCGATCGTCGTGGTGGTCGCGGTTTCCTTTGGTGTCACCGAGTTGTGCACCCGCGTGGCCGCGCTGACGCCGTGGCGGCCGCTGCTCGTGCTCCTCGTGGGGCTGCTGGCGTTGGGGGAACTCGAATTCGGGCCAGGGCTGCCGGACGCGGAGATGCTGCGCGGCCTGCTCAACGGCTTCACCCAGTCCTGGCAGCTGACCCTCCAGTCGACCTGGCCGGCCCGGCCGGACCCCGAACTGCTCCTGTTCGTCCCGCTCGCCGTGCTGGTCGCCGCGATGCTGAGCGTGGAACTGCTGCGCCGCCCGGCTCTCGCGCTGATCCCCGGCCTGGTGGTCGCCGGGCTGAGCCAGGCGTACGTCCCGCTGACCGGGCCGGCCGCGACGGCGGCGGGGCTCGCGTACGCCGTGGTCGCCGGGGCGCTGCTGATGCTGACCCGCCGCCACGGCGCCCGGGCGGTTTTCCTCGTCCCGACCGCGGTGCTGGCGGTGGCCGTCTCGGTCGGCGTCACCGCGGCCGACCAGGGCGCGCAGCCGCCGCTGGCGATCCAGCACGAAGCCGCGCCGCTGCCGCCGCTGCGGGTCAGCGACCCGCTCGACGGGATTGCGGACCGGCTCACCCACCCGACGTTGCCGGTGTTCAGCTACACCGGCGCTGCCCCCGTCGACCGCTGGCGGCTGGCCGTGCTCGACGACTTCGACGGCGTCACCTGGCGTTCCGACGAGGGCTACCGAAGGCTGGGTGCCTCCCTCGGCGACGCCACGCACCAGGTGCGGATCACCGTGCCGGCGTCGACGGACGGGCCGTGGCTGCCGAGCCAGCCCGAACCGGTCGCGGTCGCCGGCGTGGCGCCGCTGGTCGACCAGGGCAGCGGTGTGCTGCTGCTGCCGGATCGGACCGGGCCGGTCAGCTATGACCTCGGCTGGCGGGAGCCCGCCACCTCGAACGACCTGCTGGACGCCGGGATCGACCCGGCCGCGGTGACCGGTGGCGTCGGCCAGGTGCCGGCCGGGGTCGCCGAGCTGGCCCGGACTGCGACCAGCGGGCTGCGGCCGTCGTTCCGCGCCGCGCTGGTGCTGGAGCGCTACCTCGCCGAGCACTACCAGCGTGCGACCGGGCCGACGCTGCCCACCGGGAGCGGCTGGACGCAGCTGCGGACGTTCTTGTTCGGCACCAAGGCCGGCACGAGCGAGCAGTTCGCGGCCGCGTACGTGGCGCTGGCCCGGATCACCGGCATCCCGGCGCGGCTCGCGGTCGGCTTCCACACGCCGACCGGGGCTTCAGGGAGCATCACTGTCCACAATGGAGACGCGTTCGCCTGGCCCGAGGTGGCGGTCGCGGGCGTCGGCTGGGTGCCGTTGGACCCGACCGGCGGCGCGGCCGGCGGTTCCGGCGAGAACCAGGCCGGGCTGGCGAAGGCGACCGCGCAGGCACGGGCCGAGCTGCCGCCGCCACCCCAGCTGCGTGATCCGGACGTGCCGAAGGGCGACCAGGCCGACGCCGGGGCCGGGTCGTCCGGCGGCTGGCTGCCGGTCCCGCCGGTCTGGCTGCTCATCGGGCTCGCCGCGCTGGTGCTGCTGCTGGTGCTCTCGATCCCGGTGCTGCGCAAGGTCCGGACGGCTCGGCGGCTGCGCCGGACCGGTGCGGACGCCGTGGTCGCCGCCTGGCGGGAAGCGAGAGATCTGCTTCGCGCGCACGGGATCGCCGTGCCGCGCGGGGCCACCGTCCGGGATCTGGCCGGGCTTTTGCCTTCCACAATGGACAGTTCGGTGGCGGAGGGCCTGGAATGGCTGGCCCGCCAGGTGGACGTCGCGCTCTGGTCCGGCGGCGCCGCGGACGACGGCACGGTTTCCCAGGCGTGGTCGGCGGTCCGGGCCATCCGCAAGGGCCTGGCCGGGGCACCGGTACGCACCCGGCTGAAGGCCGCGTTCGAGGTGCGCAGCCTGATCGCCGAGCCGGCTGGCAGCTAGCGGCCAGGCGGGGCCGGGCCGGGACTCGGGCGGCGAAACTGACTCCATGACCGATGCCGACCTGATCCGCCGCGTGCGCGCTGAATTGGCTGAGCTGGAGGAGCCCGCCGAATCCCCGGACGGGCTGGTCGCGGTAACCGTTGGCGCGCAGGGACAGCTGCGGTCGCTGTGGCTGGACCCGCGCGTCTACCGGAACCAGGACGCCGCGGCGCTGGCCGAGGACATCGTCGAGGCCGTCCGCGAGGCGGCCGAGTCCGCCGAGGCGCGCGCCCTCGCCATCGCCGAGCCGGTGCTGGCGCCCGGTGACACCGACCCGTTCCTCGGTCCGGCGTTCGCCGAGCTGGACCGGCTCATCCGGCAGGAGGCCTAGATGACCCAGGGTATGCACATGGACACCGGCGGCACGAGCGGGGCGATGAGTTCCCTCGCCTCCGCGGACGCGGCCGTCGAGCAGGCCTGGTCGGCCGCCCGCGGCCAGATCGACGGCATCGGCGGGCAGCTGGGGCAGGGCACGCTCGGCCAGGCGTTCATGGCCGGGTACCGCCCGGCCGTCACCGAGGTCGACAAGACGATCCAGACCACGGTCACCGCCGGGTTGAAGCTCGCGCAGGCGGGCAAGCAGTCCATAACGGACTACGTGCGCGCGGACAACCAGGCCGCCTCTTCGTTCACCATGCTCGGGCACTGAGGAAGAAAGCCGAGGGGGAGACAGATGCCGGTCGCCGAACCCACCGATCCGTTGTACGTCGCCGCGAAGGGCTGGTACGACGGCTGGCCGAAGGACAACGAGGACGCCGCCTGGCAGCTGGGCCTGACCTGGGCCCAGACCGGGGAGAAGATGGCTGCCGCGGGCACCACGCTCGGCCAGGTCGGGCAGACGGTCACCACGGCGTGGGCCGATCCGGCGGGCGCCGCCGCGGCGGGCAAGGTCGGCGAGCATGCCAAGGCGGTGGCCGGCCTGCCGGCCCAGCTGCAGACGGTCGGCATGCTGGTGAACACGTACGCGACCGCGCTGATGAACACGAAGAAGGCGATCGTCCAGACCGTTCAGGCCAACGCGCCCCTCTACGCCGCCCTGCCCAACGACATGGTGAAGTCCGCGTTCGCCATGAACGTCTCCACCTCCATCCGGACGACGGTGGACCAGGCGGCGGCCGAGCTGCAGAAGGTCAAGGTCCAGGGGCTGAACGCGTCCGCGAAGCCGTCGATCGCCAAGGACGGCAAGGAGATCAGCTACAAGGCCGAGGCCAACCTGGAGAAGGCCACCGGCCAGGGCCCGTTCTTGGGCGGCACGGGCTCGTGGGAGCTGACCACCGGCGCCAACGCGCAGGCTTCGGCCGGGGCCAACACCCAGAAGGGTGCGTTCGCCAAGGTCGAGGCCGGGGCTGGCGTCAGCGGGAACCTCGCCCTCGCCGGGACGGCGGGACCGGTCGCTCTTGGTGGCAAGCTCGACGGCTTCTACGGGCTCAAGGGCACCGCCGGCGGGAACGTCAGCCTCCAGGGTTTCCAAGGCACGGCCGACGTCCTGCTGGGTGGCAAGGTCACCGCACGAGGCCAGGCCTCCTACGGCGGGGTCACCGTCGGCGGTTACGTCGAGGGCTCGGCCGGCATCGGCGCCAAGGCGCAGTGGGGGCTCGGGAAGGGCGAGGACGGCAAGTACCACTTCGGCGGTGGTGGGAACCTGACCGTGGGACCCGGTGGCGGAGGCGGCTTCGACATCGCGGTCGACCCGGCGGAGGTCGGCAAGTCCATGGACAAGGTCGAGAACGACCTCGGCAACTTCGGCAAGCGCCTGGCCGACGGCGGCTTCTAGGAGAGGAAACCCTGAGATGAATACGATTGTGCCGCTGGAGTTCCTCGTGCCGACCGGCTGGGTGCAGGTGGCCGCCGACACGGTCGGCGCCCCGGAGGGCTCGGCGGTCCTGCTCGACGCGGCCACCCGGGGCTCGGGTTTCACCACGAACATCACAGTCGGCGGTGAGGAGGAACCCGCCGGCCGCCGGCTCGTCGACGTCGCCGACGACGTCCTGCGCGACCTGGAGGCAGCCGCGACGGACGTGGTGACCGACGGGCGTGACGTCCTCGAAGACCCCGACGGCAAGGAAGGCCTGGTGCAGCAGGTCCGGCTGACGGCCGAGATCGACGGGGCGCGGTACCGGCTCGTGCAGTCCCAGGTCTTCCGGTCCCTGCCGGGCGCGGTGCTGCGGATCGTGCTGACCGCGACCGAGGACCGGTTTCCCGTGCTGATCAAGGACTTCGAGGGGTTTGTCGGCACGGTACGGCAGCGTCGGTGACCCCCGCTGCCGGACCGTGGCCCGCGCGTCTCAGAAGGTCGACGGTGTGAGCAGCTTGCCGCCGATGCGTTCGATCTCGGCCTCCGCCGCTTCGGCCGCGGCCCGCACGGTGTCGGTGATCGCCGTGGTCAGGGCCTGCGAGTCGGCGCTGCGGTAGATCCGCGGGTCGAGTTCGAGTTCCAGCAGCCGGCCGTGGCCGTCGGTGGTCGCCCTGATCAGCCCGTCCGGTGAATCCGCGATGCCCCTGACCTCGGTGAGGGCGTCGCGGATTTCCCGCAGTGCCGAAGCGAGTTCGCGGTACTGCAGCTGTCCGTCCACAGTGGCCTCCAGTCGGTCGTCTACGGACAGCCTGCCCGGCGGCGCACGGGAACGGTCCGGGGGTGACCGCTTCCGGCCAGCGGCCGCCACGACGGTGCCGGCCGGGAGAGCATGACGGGACTATGAAACGAATCGTCGCCCTGCTCGCGCTCGTACCGGCGCTGCTGGCCTTGACGACGTCGCCCGCGCAGGCGGCGCCGCCACCGGCCGGCGCCTGCAGCAACGCCGACCCCGCGCACGCCGTGATCGCCCAGCAGCCGTGGGCTCAGCAGCTGCTCGACCCGAAACGGGTGTGGCCGCACAGCACCGGCGCCGGGGTGCTGGTCGCGGTCGTCGACTCCGGCGTCGACTCGGACCACCCGCAGCTGAGCGCGCCGGGCAAGGTGGTGCCCGGCCGGGACTTCTTCTACGCCGGGAACCTGCCGGGGAACTACGACTGCGTGTCCCACGGCACGGCGGTCGCCTCGATCATCGCGGCCGATCCGGTGGCCGGAGTGGGCTTCGCCGGGATCGCGCCGGGCGCGCAGATCCTGCCGGTGCGGGTCACCGACCGTTCGCTCAACGACGGCGGCGAGCCGCAGCCGATCGACCCCGACGCCGTCGGCAAGGGCATTCGTTACGCCGCGGACCAGGGCGCCAAGGTGATCAACCTGTCGCTTTCCGGGTACAGCGACCTGCCCGCCGTGCGTGACGCGGTCAGTTACGCCGAGTCGAAGGACGCGCTGATCGTTGCCGCGGTGGGCAATCGCCAGCAGAACGCCGCCGGGACCGCCTCGTTCCCGGCCGGGTACGACGGGGTGCTGGGCGTGGGTTCGATCGACATCGCGGGCGCGCGGGACGACAGCTCGCAGATCGGCCCGTACGTCGACCTGATGGCGCCGGGCAAGGGCGTGGTCGCGGCGACCCGGGTCGCCGGGCACGACTACTGGGAGGGCACCAGTTTCGCGGCCCCGTTCGTCGCGGGCACGGCGGCGCTGGTGCGGGCCGCGTGGCCGGGACTGACCGCGCCGCAAGTGGCACAACGGCTGATCGCGACCGCGAGCTTGGCCCGCGGCGGGGCAGGCAGCCAGGAGTACGGCGCCGGCGTCGTCGACCCGTATCGCGCCGTGACCGAGGGCCTGGCCGGGGCGCCCGCGGTGATGCCTGCCGTCCCACCGCAGGCGGTCGACCTCGCCGCCGAGCGGGAACACAGCTGGTGGGCGCTGGCCGGTGCCAAGGCCGAACTCCTCGCCGGGGTGCTGGTGCTGGTGTTGCTGCTCGCCCTGATCTTCGCGCTGGTGGCCCGCCGTGGCCGCGGCCGCCGCTGGCGCGCCGGACGGTCGGCGCCGCGGCTGATCACCGCCACCCGCGAGGAGCCGCCGGAGCAGATGTTCCTGTTCCCGCCGCCCGCGGTGGAGCGGCCGCCGTCCTGAATCCTCAATAACTCCCGACCAGGTTCAGGATCGCGATGATCAGCACGCAGGCGATGCCCACGCCTTGCGCGACCTTCGTCCACGGGGGAACCGGCGCTCCGGCCTTCGTCGCCGAGCGGGTCTTGACCAGTGCGGCGATCAGCAGAATGCAGCCGATCGGCGCGAGCACGACGCTCAGCCAGTCGATCATCACCGGGTTCATCGGAGCACCTGTTTTCCTGGAGAGGACGGCTTGTCCGGGCCATTGTCGTGACGCTGACCGGGACCGGTCCCAGCTGTGGCAGCCTCCTGCCACCAGCGGACGTGAGAAACGGGCCCCCGCCGTGGCGAAGGGCCCGTCTCGTGTGTCCACTGAGGACTAGATGGTCACGCTGCCCACGCGGGCCTTGGCCGAGGCGAGTGCCTGCTGCAGCTCACCGTTGGCCTTGACCACGCCGCCGCGCAGCGCGGTCAGCATGTCCTGCTGGGCGGTCGAGACCTGCTGCCAGGCCTGGTTCACCTCGGAGAACTGGCCACCGGCCTGGTCCAGCCAGTCGTTGGCGGTGGCGCCGGACGCGGTGCGCCAGGTGTCCATCTCCTGCTGCACCTTGCCGACCGTGCCCATGATCTGCGAGGACAGCGAGTCGAGCTGGCCGAAGTTGCCCTTGATCAGCATGTCAGGCTCCCGTCGCGTTGAGCGCGCCACCGAACGGGGACATCCCGCCGGCCGCGTGCAGGCCGGACGCGCTGGCCTGGTCGGCCATGTCGTAGGTGTTGGAGGAGTACTTCGTGTTCTCGCCGAGGTGGTTCAGCGCTGCGACGAGCCGGTTGATGCCCTGCTCCCAGTTCGCGTGCGCGGCGTCGAACGCCGGGCGCGCGGTGCCTTCCCACTGGCCCTTGAGCGCTTCCACGGTCGGCCGCAGCGCAGCCTGGTGCGACTGGATGTTCGTGGACACCGTGCCTGCCATCTGCGCGCCGCGCTGGAGGCTTTCTGTGACGCCGTGAAGCTGGTCGCCGTTCGGCATGGGGCTTGCTCCTTTCCCACTGAAATGGGTGCACCGGCAGTCGGTGCCCGCGATCCGAAGCTAGGCCCGCGCCCGGCCGCCCGGGGTGGTCAAGGCCTGTTCCTGCCACCACCGCCCGATCGCCCGGACCGGCGGTGATGATTCGCCGGGAGACCCTTGGAGGAGGCAGACGTGGCGACAGTCGTGGTGCGCAGGCCGGCCCGCCGCCCGGCCCCGGAAATGCCGTCGGGCGAACTGGTGCTGGACGCGCCGCCGGAGCTGCCGGCCGCGCCCGGGCGCGGGTGGACGCAGGTGCTCACCGTGCTGCCGATGGTGGCCATGATGGCCGCGATGGTGCTGTTGTTCAGCGGCTCCGGCAGCTTCGGCGGCGGCAACAACACCATGCGGTACGTGGTGTTCGGGCTCTTCGGCGTCGCGATCGTCGGCATGCTCCTGATGTCGTTCCTGAACGGCGGGGGCGCGTCGAAGCGGGAAATGGGTTACGCGCGGCGGATGTACCTGCGCGAGCTGGCCCAGCACCGGATGCGCGTCGCCCGCACGGCCCGGCGCCAGAGCGACGCGCTGTGGTACCTGCACCCGGAGCCCGACGCGCTCTGGTCGGTCGCGGCGAGCCACCGGCTGTGGGAGCGCCGCCGGACCGACCCCGACTTCGGCGCGGTCCGGATCGGGCTGGGCAGGCAAAGCCTGGCCACCCCGCTCGTCGCGCCCGACACGAAGCCGCTGGAACAGCTGGAACCGTTGTCCGCCTTGGCTTTGCGCCGGTTCATCACCACCTACTCGGCGATCGACGGGCTGCCGCTCGCGCTCGCGATCGATGGCTTCGCCCGGGTCCACCTCGGCGGCGACCAGGAGCGGGCCGTCGGACTGGTGCGGGCGATGCTCGCGCAGCTGGCCACCCTCCAGTCGCCGGACGACCTGCGGTTCGCGGTGTGCGTGGCGCCGGAGCGGCTGCCCGACTGGGAGTGGATCAAGTGGCTGCCGCACGCGCTGCATCCGGAGCGCACCGACGCGGTCGGCCCGCTGCGGCTGGTCGCCACCGCGATCACCACGCTCGAGGTGATGCTGGAGGACGTGCTCGCGAACCGGCCGCGGTTCGACCCGATGTCCTCGTCCCGGGTGTCCGGGCCGCATCTGGTGGTGGTGCTCGACGGCGGCTCGTTCGCCGGCTCGGACCACCTGATGACCGTCGGCGGCGTCGAGGGCGTCACCATGGTCGACCTCACCACCGTGCCGCCGAACACCCCGGAGCCGACCACGCTGGTGCTGGACGTCGGGCCGGACGGCACGCTGACCAACCTGGCCGGCCTCGAAGAGACCGAGCTGGGCCAGGCCGATCAGCTGCCGTTGCCGATGGCCGAGGCGCTGGCCCGGCAGCTGGCCCCGCTGCGGCTGACCGCCGCCTCCCGCGGCGAGCAGCCGCTGAGTGCCGAACTCGGCCTGGACGGCCTGCTGGACCTGGGCGACCCGTTCGCCTTCGACCCGGCCGACACCTGGCTGCCGCGGCCGAGCCGCGACCGGCTGCGCGTCAAGTTCGGCATCCGGCCTGACGGCACCCCGATCGAGCTGGACCTCAAGGAGTCCGCGCAGGACGGGATGGGCCCGCACGGCCTGCTGATCGGCGCCACCGGCTCCGGCAAGAGCGAGCTGCTGCGCACCCTGGTCCTCGCGCTGGCGATCACGCACTCGCCGAACACGCTCAACTTCGCGCTGATCGACTTCAAGGGCGGCGCGACGTTCACCCGGCTGGACAAGCTGCCGCACACCAGCGCGGTGATCACCAACCTCGCCGAGGAGCTGCCGCTGGTCGACCGGATGACCGAGGCCATCAACGGCGAGCTGATCCGGCGTCAGGAACTCCTGCGCGCGGCCGGGAACTTCTCCTCCCTGCGCGACTACGAAAAGGCGCGCAGCTCCGGCGCCCCGCTGCCCGAGGTCCCGACGCTGCTGGTGGTGTGCGACGAGTTCAGCGAGCTGCTCTCGGCCCGGCCGGACTTCATCGACATGTTCGTCCAGATCGGCCGCGTCGGCCGGTCGCTCGGCGTGCACCTGCTGCTCGCCTCGCAACGGCTGGAAGAGGGGCGCCTGCGCGGGCTCGACACACACCTGTCCTACCGCATCGGCCTGCGGACGTTCTCCGAGATCGACAGCCGCGTGGTGCTGGGCGTGACCGACGCGTTCACCCTGCCCCGCGCGCCCGGGCACGGCTTCCTGAAGTTCGGCGACGAGCCGATGGTCCGGTTCCGCTCGGCCTACGTCTCCGGCGTGCACACCGCGGGCGCGGTCACCGGCGGCAGCGGCCCGGCCCAGCTGCCCGGTATGCAGGCCTACTCCACCGCCTACGTCGCGCCGCCGCTCGAGGAGGACGCGCAAGTCCGCCCGGCCGACGACCCGGACGAGGCGATCGGGGAGAGCCTGATGGACATCCTGGTCGATCGGTTCGCCGGCCGCGGGGTGCCCGCCCACCAGATCTGGCTGCCGCCGCTGGCCGAACCCTCCACTGTGGACGGTCTGCTCGGGCCCGCCGTCGCCGACCCCGGGCGTGGGCTCCAGGCGGGCGACGCCGGCCTGTGGGGCAGCCTCAAGGCGGTGGCGGGCGTGGTCGACCGGCCGCTGGACCAGCGGCGTGACCCGCTGGTGCTGGACCTGTCCGCGGCGGCCGGGCACCTGGTCGTCACCGGGGCGCCGCGCTCGGGCAAGAGCACCGCGCTGCGGGCCGTGATCACCTCCCTTTCGCTCACCCACACCCCGCGTGAAGTGCAGTTCTACTGCCTGGACTTCGGCGGTGGCGGGCTCGCGTCGCTACGCGGGCTGCCGCACGTCGGCGGGGTCGCGGGCCGCCAGAGCGCCGGCGCGGTCCGGCGCACGGTCGCCGAGGTGTCCACCGTGCTCGCCGAGCGGGAGCGCCGGTTCGCCGAGGAGGAAGTCGACGGGATGGCCGCCTACCGCGAGCTGCGCCCGGACGACGACCCGTACGGCGACGTGTTCCTGGTGGTCGACGGCTGGTCCACGCTGCGCAAGGACTACGAGGACCTGGAGGACGTGATCGGCGCGATCGCCGCCCGCGGGCTGGCCTACGGCGTGCACATCCTGGCGTCCTGCTCGCGTTCCTTCGACATCCGCCCGACCGTGCGCGACCTGTTCGGCAGCCGGATCGAGCTGCGGCTCGGCGACCCGGTGGACACCATGGTCGACCGGATGAGCGCGCTGAACGTGCCGGAGAACTCGCCGGGGCGCGGCATCACGAGCACCGGGCACCAGCTGCTGATGGCGCTGCCGCGGATCGACGGCCGCGAGACCGTCGACGACCTGCCCCGTGGAGTGTCCACAATGGTCACCACGGTAGCGGAGGCGTGGCCGGGGGAGCCCGCGCCGAACGTCCGGCTGCTCCCGGCGAAGCTCGCGTTCGAGGCCCTGCCGCCGCGCGACGACCCGGCCGCCCACCGGCTTTCGATCGGTATCGCGGAGAAGGACCTGGCGCCCGTACAGCTCGATTTCTCCGCGGACGCGCACCTCCTGCTGCTCGGCGACGCCGACTCCGGCAAGACCGCGTTCCTGCGCGCGCTGGCCCGGCGGATCACCGACTCCTACACCCCGGACCAGGCGCGGGTGCTGCTGGTGGACCACCGCCGCGGCCTGCTCGGCGAAGTCGGCCCGGACCACCTGCTCGGCTACGGCACCGACCTCGCCACCACCACGCGGCTGATGAACGACGCGGCGCGGGCGATGGCCGACCGGCTGCCGGGTCCGGACGTCACGCCGGAGCAGCTGCGCGCGCGGAGCTGGTGGCAGGGGCCGGAGCTGTTCGTGCTCGTCGACGACTACGACCTGATCGCGTCGGTGATGGAGAACCCGTTCCTGCCGCTGATGGAGTACTTGGCGCAGGGCCGCGACATCGGGCTGCACGTCGTGCTGACCCGGCGCTCGGGCGGCGCGGGACGGGCGTTGTTCGAACAGTTCCTCGCGCGTGTGCGCGACGTCGGGTCGCCGGGGCTGATGCTCTCGGGCGACCGTGAGGAGGGCCCGCTGCTCGGTGGGCTCAAACCCGAGTCCCTGCCGCCAGGACGCGGCAGGCTGATCACCCGACGTGAGGGTGCCCGGCTGCTTCAGCTGGCCTGGCTGCCGCCGCGCGAGTGACGCGAAGTGACGGCTAAATCGAGGTAAGGAGGGCGAAATGGCAGAAGGACTGAGCGGGCTCAGCGAGTCGATGATGAAGTTCAGCCCGCAGATGGATTCGGGTGGGCTCAGCCGGCAAGGCGGGGCCGCGGCGGGCGGGGGCATGCAGGAAGGGACCGCGTTCGCGCAGGCGGAAGAGGCGGCCGCACAGAAACTCCAGCAGTTCATGGAACAGGTGAAGCAGGGATTCGGCGCGTACGCCGGGATCGCCCGCGCTTCCGCCGACGACTACCTGAATGCCGACCAGTCGGGGCAGCAGACCATCGCGAAGACACAGAACCTGTCTCCGTTGAAGTCCTCGGCCCCGTTGCACCCGTCGTTGCTGTTCCCTTCCGTGGGAGGTAACTGATGAGCTACACCGGAATGGCGTTCCCCCAACAGGTTCAGGTCATGAACGCCACCAAGCCGCTGGCGCAGGTGGCCTCGCAGGCGGCCCAGATGTGGCAGCAGGCCGGGACCCAGCTCAGCGGCGCGTCGGCGTCGCTGCAGGGTCAGCTCCAGGCATTGGAGCCGGACTGGACCGACCAAGCGGGCGCCCAGCTGCAGCAGCGCGGCGGGCAGAGCAAGGCGGACATCGATTCGTGGACGGCCGGGATCAGCCAGACCGTCAGCCAGCTCACCAACCTCTCGTCGGCGATCACCAGCACCGGCCAGCAGATCGACCAGCTGGTCGCGATGTTGCAGGCGAACCCGCTGATCGCGGCGCTGATGATGCCGATGTTGCAGAAGCAGGCCGGCGGGCTGATGGACCAGCTCGCCCAGCAGTTCACCACCGCCACCCAGGCGGTCTCCGGCGCCCAGGGCAACGCGTGGAGTGGCCCGCTCGGCAGCTCCGGCGGCGGTGGTTCCGCCGGCGGGGCGTCCGGGGGCTCCTCCGGCGGCGGGCAGTCGGCGAGCGCTTCGAGCGGGGGTGGCAGCGGTGCGAGTTCCTCGTCTTCGGCTTCGGGTGACCAGGCGTCCGCGTCCGGTGGCGATGGCGCGGCGGCCGGCGGCGACGGGTCGCAGCAGGACCCGGCGGCCGGCGGCGGAAGCCAGGACCCGGGCCTGAGCGGCGACCCGTCGTTGTCCGGGCTGGGCGGCGGCGTGGCCCCGATCGCGCCGCCGGCGCTTCCCCCGCTCGCGCCGCTGCCGTCCGTGCCGCCGCCGTCGTTGCCCGGCGGGCTCTCGATGCCGCTGGGTGGCCTGGGCGGGATCGGCGGCGGCGGTGGCCGTGGCTTCGGCGGGACCGCGGTGCCTGGCGTCCGGCTGGGCGGTGGCGGGCTGAAACCGTTGCCGCAGGCGGCTTTCCCAGTGGCTCAGCAGGTCACGCCGACCACCACCGGGCAGGCGCCGGCGGTCCCCGAGGCCGAGCCGGCCGCGCCGTCGAACGGCGGTGGCGGCGGTGGCGGGATGCCGATGGCGCCGATGTCCGGCCTCGGCGGGGCCGGTGCCGGTGCTGCCGGTGGCACGCCCGGATCCGGTGCCCTGCAACGCCCGGCGCCGGGCCGCGGCCCCCGGCGTACGAACCCGCCCGGCCTGCCCGCCTCCTTGCGCGGCAAAGCGGGCCGGACCGACCCGGCGGCGTTCGCGCCGCTCGCCCGCACCGTCCGCCGTGACCGGGCCGACGACCCGGCCACGGTCGAGCTGCTCGACGAGGACCTCTGGGTGGTAGGCGACAAGAGCGCCCCGACGCTCGAACCGCCCGCACCGCCGCGTCGTCTGGCTCGCTGAGCCAGTCAGGCCCCAAGGGCTCGTGAGTGTTTATGACGGTTAGAACCGGCATAAACACTCACGAGCTTTTTCTTGCCCCTGCTGACCCAGTCACCATTGACGCAGTGCTGAAGCGTGGTCCAGACCGGGACCCTGCGGGACGCGGGCCATCAGCCCGGCGGGGATCCGCACCGGGGGAATGCCGCTGTAGCCGAGTGAGCCGAGGATGTCCGGGCTGCTCAACGGGTACGCCCGGCCCAGGTCCGTGACCACGGCATAGGTGCCGGCCGGGGCCTGGTCGCTCGGCATCACCTCGACCACCGCCGCCGTTCCCGGCGGCACGAGCACCTGGTCGGCCAGCGCGACCCCACCGGGAGTACGGCCCGGAGTGGTGTTCGCGGGCGGCGGCAGCTCGTCGCCGACGCTCACACCCGGGACGGATGTGCCCGGGGCGAAAGTCAGGCAGACGCGGTCGGAGCCGGCTGCGAACACCGGCCTCGCCGCGGGCGGGTCTTCGTCGGTGGCCGCCGGGCGGGCGGCCACCGACGCGCCGCTCACCTCGATCGGGCTCAGCCGTACCGGGAACGGCTCGGCGCCGCCGTAGGCACCGGTCGTCGGCCGGTACGCGCGCTGGATCTCGTACTCCAGCGGGGTGATCGGCCGCAGCTGCCCGGTTTCGGCGAGGTAGTACTGGTTCTCCATGGTCAGCAGCTGCCCGGCGAGGAGGTCCGGGCGGCCGGGCACCGCGCGGGACGGCTTCCCGGCGTCCGGCACCGCGATCGGGGTGAGCGGGGCGCCGACGGGCAGGACGTCCACCACCGCGGCGCCGACCCGGGTGCGCGGGGCCGAGCCGAGCGCCAGCTCGACCGTGACCGCGTCCGCGGCGGCGATCTTGTGCCGGTAGCCGCCGGCCACCAGGTACTCGTCGCCGGTTTCCGGGGTCTGCACGAGCAGCGCGCGGTCCCCGAGCGGAGTGCCGCCGGGCGCCTGGTGCCCGACGAGCAGCGCCGAACGGTACGTCGTGGCGCCGGTGAGGTCGGTGCCCGGCTGGGAGCACAGCGTCCAGCCGTCGCGCAGCACCTGGCCGGGCCCGGGCAGCGCGTCCGGCGCGTCCTGGATGCCGATCCGCGGCCCACGGGGGACACCGGCGAGGGAGTTCGCCGAGACCGACGTCGTCGCCGCGTGGCTGCCGAGGGCGAGCAGCGCGGACGCGTAGTTCGTCACCGGGTCGAGTTTCCCGTTGAGGTAAACGAATCGCGTGCCGGTCTCCTTCTCGACGATCACCGACTTGCCGTCCTGCCAGCTGTGGTCGCCGCCGGGGGAGAGCAGGCCGTACACCCCGGCCGCGGCGAGCCCGATGACGGCGAGCACGACCCCGGCGACGGCGGCGCCCGCGGGGAGCCGGAAGGGCGGCTGTTCGGGGTCGGTCTCGCGGGTCACGAGCGCGGAAACCGTGCGCTGCAAGAGGAACTGGTGGGCTTGAAGCCGATCGCGTGAGGTCGCCATGTCAGCCGCCCAGCCCGCGCAGGTAGCCGTACAGGCCGAGCACCGCGCACACTACGGGCACGACGGCCAGCACGAGGGCCATCTCGAGTAGCTCGGCGTAACGGCCCCAGCGCGGACTCGAGGGCCGGGTGCTGCGCCGCAGTCCGATCACGACGAGCAAAGTGGACAGTCCGAACAGGACTGGACCGGCGACGGTCAGCGGCCCGGCGGCGAGCAGGGGGCCGAGCGTCAGCGCCGTCGCCCCGGATCCGGCGGCGAGCAGCCAGGCGACCCGTTGGGCCAGCACGGGGTGCAGCCGCGCGCGCAGCGTGAAGCCCACGGTGAGCAGGATGGCGAGCACCAGCGCGGAGGTGCCGCCGTCGCGGACCAGCAGCAGGAGCGACGGCACGGCCGCGATGACCGCGCCGCACACCAGCCCGGTGAGCAGGCCGTCCGCGCGGACGACGGTGGCGTACACCGCGGCCCGCGACGGCATCGGCTCGTCGCGGAGCAGGTCGGCGGTGCCACGCGGGAGGACCGGGATCGGCATCCGCGCGGCCCGGATCGACAGGGGCGCGAGCAGCGGCGAGAAGGCGAGCGCGCTCCCCGCGACGACCGCCGCGGCCCCGGCCGTGCCGAACGTGTCCATCGTCGCGAGCCAGCCGCCGAGCACCGCCAGCAGCCCACTGGTCGAGCCGGCGATGAACAGGGCCGGCCGGTCGACGACGCCGAGCAGGCCGAGCACGGCCGCCAGCAGCAGCGCCGCCCCGGCCGCGATCAGCTGCGGCGCGCCGAGCCCGGTCAACGGCCGGTCACCGGCGAACAGCAGGCCGCCGCCGGCGAACGCGAACGGCAGCGCGGCCGCGGCGAGGACCGACCCGGCGCCGGCGTCCGCCATGGCCCTGGCCAGCGCCGTCCCCGCGATCAGCAACAGCAGCGCGGCGCCGAGCGCCCACGCGGCGGCCCCCGGCCACGGCGGCCCGGCGAACGCCACCGCGACCAGCGCCAGCAGCGCGCCCGTGGCGCCGGCCACGAGCCCGGCCCGCCGGGTGTGCCGCGGGTCCCAAGCGCTGCTGGCGCGTTCGGCCCCGGCGGCGATCGCGGCGACGAGGTCGTCGTACTCCAGCTCGGGCCACTCGGTGCGGGCCGGGACGAGGTTCAGCACCTCGCCGTCGAGCACCCGGTGGGTGGCCAGCGTGCTCGCGCCGCCGAGCACGGTGCCGTCGGGGCGGCGGAGCACCCAGCCGCCGTTCGGCACGCCTTGGTCGGCCAGGTGTTCCCCGGCGTGCTGCAGCAGGCCGGGCAGCAGTTCGGCGATCGGGGACCGTTCGGGCAGGGTCAGATCGACGCGGCGGGCCGGAGCCGCCACGGTGACCCGGACTAGGCCGATGGTGGGCATGCGGGTCTTCCTTTCGCAAGGGGCGCCGCGGCGGCAGCAACCTGCCGGGACGGCCGCGGATGGCTCGGACCTCTCCTACGATGGGGGCACGGCACCTGCGGTGGAACAGGGTCGGCAGCTAGCGGACACGGAGGTCAGGCGTGTGGGGCGACTCGGCGGCGTGCGGCGAGCGGACGGGGCGGTGACCGCGGTGGCGACGACCCTGCCCGGCGGCGACTGGACCTTGGTCGGCCCTGGCCCGATCGCGACCACCTACTCGGGTTACGCGGGTCTCGACCACAGCGTGCCGGTGGCTCTGAAGGTGTTCCCGGCCCGGTTCGACCGCGTCACGCTGTCCGCGGTGGAGCGGGAGCGGACCCGCCTGCGCGGCGTCCCGTCGGTACTGCCAGTGGACGCCGTCGAGCAACTGCCCGACGGCAGGCACGTGCTGCGGATGGAGCTGTGCGCCCAGTCGCTGGCCACGCTCCTGCCCCGTGTCGGCCGGCTCACCCCGGCCGACACCGTGGTACTGGGCCACGCACTGGCGACGGCCCTCGCCGGCGCCCACGCCGCCGGAGTGGTGCACGGCGGCGTGACTCCGGCGAACGTGCTGTTCCGGACCTCGGGACAGCCGGTGCTGGCCGACTTCGGCGTCGCACTCCGCCTGGCCTTCCCCCGCGATCCGGTGCAGGTGCTGGAATACCTCGCCCCGGAGACGCTGCGCACGGAAACCCTCGACGAGCGCACGGATTTGTATGGCCTGGGCGCCCTCCTGCACGTCGCGCTCACCGGCCGCCATCCCCTGCCGGGCCAGCTGGGCGAACCGGTGGGGGAACGCGTGCTGCGGGTCCTGCGCACCCCCGTCCCGGCCATCCACCAACCCGGTGTCCCGACGGAACTGTCCACAGTGGTCGGACGGTTGCTGGCCCCGGATCCGGCCCACCGGCCTGCTGGGGCGGCCTGGGTGGTGGAGCAGTTGGCGGAGATGATTCCGCGGTTGACCGCACCCGCGCCTGCCGCAGATCCCGTTCCAGCTCCCGCTCCTGCTCCCGCTCCTGCTCCCGCGCCTGCGCCTGCCCCGGCTGTCGCGGCTACTGCGCCTGCCCCGGCGCCTGCTGCTGGCCCCGCGCCTGTTCCTGCCCCCGCGCCCGTCGCCGGGCCTGCCGCAGCGCCCGCTGGTGCCCCTGCCCCCGCCGTGGCGGAGCCGGAGCCGGAAGAGTGGGAAGGCGAGTTCGACGATTTCGGTGCGCCGGAAGGCCCCGTCGCGGAGGGCTTTGACGATCCGGCGCCGGTTGAGTTGCCTCCTTCGGTTGTTGCGGAGTTGCCGTCCAGCCCGGTTTTGCCCGGGGTTCCGCCGGTTGCGGAGCCGCCGGAGCGGAAGCGGCGGGTGCGCTGGGATGCGGTCGTCGGCGGGTTGGTCGCGGTGTGCGTGGTCGCGGCCGGGCTGGTGTTGCTGCTCGGTGGCGGGTCGGAGGACCTCACCACGGTGGCGCGGACGCCGCCGCCCGCACCACCGTCCGGCGCGCCCGCCGCGGTCACCCTGGAGCTGGCCGAGCCCGCCGACCACGGCAACCAGGTCACGCTCAGCTGGAGCAGCAGCTCCGACAGCGTCGACTACGCGGTGATCGTCGCCCCCGAGGGCGAGCCGAACCGCGCGATCCTGGCCCAGCGCCTGCACACGCTCACCGTTCCGGTCGACCCGCTGCGCCGGTACTGCTTCGAAGTGCAGGCCACCGACAGCCAGAGCGTGTACAAGAGCGCGCCCCAGTCGATCCGTGGCGCGACCTGTCACCGTTAGCGAGTAGAAGTCCACTGTGGTCAGTTCGGTGGGGCGTCCGCGATCGCGTTGAGGGCGGTCACCACGGTGCGTTCCTCGTGGGCGAAGTGCGCGTCCAGTTCGGCGGTCAGACGGTCCAGTTCGGCGACGTCGACGGCCGTCCGCAGCTCGCGCTGGATGCGGGCGACCGTCGCGTGCTGCGCCGTGAGTTCGGCCAGTTCCGGTGCGAGGGCAGGAAAGCGCTCGGCGAGCATCGGGAAGGTGGCGGCGTCCTCGCCGCCGTGGTGACGGGACAGCGCGGTGCAGAAACCGGCGCAATGGGCGCGCAGGTCCGGCGGAGAAAGCGTCACCTCGCTGGCGATGGCCTGTGCGCGCAGGGAAGTCAGCTCGCCGCGCAGCCAGCGGTGGACCTCGACGAGCCAGTCGCCCATGCCCTTCACCCGGTCGAGCCGGTGGAGGACGACCACCGGAATCACGCGGGTGGTCTGCGCCTGGTGCTCGGCGTACCCGGGTGCTGCCTCGACGGCACGCGCGAAGAGGCTGTCGCGCTCCGGGGCCGGCGGGATGCCCGCGTACGCGTCGTACGTGGTGTCGCCGGTCTCGACGGTGACACGCGGATCGGCACGAATGTTGTGGTACCAATTCGGATTCCGCGGCGCTCCGGCAGCCGACGCGATGACCACGCCGGCGCCGTCCAGTTCGAGGTAGCCGAGCAGACTTTCCCGTCGTAGCCCCGTTTTCGCGCCGGTGGTGGTGAGCACCGCCAGGCCTGGCAGCCGCTCGGGGTGTTCGCGGAAAGTGGTGATGAGATCCATGTGGTCCTTTCCCTGCAGTTCACAGGAGGTGGGAACCACGGGGAACGGGCACACGAAAGCCCCGCAGGCTGCCTACGTGGAGGAGGGCGCGCTGAAACCCGGGAAACCCTGAGGTGACAACGATTGCGGGAAATCCGGGAATCCGGACTCCGTGGTGGCTGAGTAGCCGGTACCTCCATGCGTAGGCCCATCCGGGGCGCACCGCGAAATTAGCACGGAATCCGGAAGGCGGGCAAGGCAGCGAAGAAAAGCAGCGCGGTCAGGGCCGGTGCTCAAGACCGTCGAGGAGGCGGTTCAGGCCGTAGGTGAAGTTGTCCTCGCGGGTGGCGTCCGGAGTGTCATCCGTCCGCTCCAGCAGGGCGCGCAGGCGAGGGTACGGCTCGGCGGCGGCCAGCGCGGCCGGGCGGAGGTCGGCGACCCACTCGGCCTCCGCGCGGCCGCTGCGGGCGAGCGTGGTCAGCCATGCGGCTTCGGCGGTGCTCATGCCGATCACGTACGAGACCACGGCGCTGACGGCCTGGTCCGCGTCCTCCAGCGTGAAGCCGTCGGTCTCCAGGGCGGCCAGCAGGCTTTCGTTGAGGCGCATGACATTCGGGCCCAGGTACGACAGCCCGACCTGGCCCAGCACCGATGCCATCCACGGGTGGCGCAGGATCATCGCCCGCACGCTGTGGGCCGCGGCCGTCAGCGAGCCGCGCCAGCGTTCGGCGGCCGGGTTCTCCAACTCGCCGTACACCTCGTCGACGACCAGCTCGATGAGCTCGTCCTTGTTCGCCACGTGGCGGTACAGCGAGGTCGCGCCGGCGCCGAGGCGGGTGCCGAGATTGCGCATGCTCAGCGTGTCGAGCCCGTCGGCATCCAGCAGGCGGATGGCCTCAGCGACGATCTGCGCCCTGGTCAGCGCCGGTTGTTCCTTGCCTCGCCGCGGGCGGGTCCAGACGGATTCAGCCATGGCCCCACCTTAGCGCACGACGTACGCACTTGACGAACACTCCACCCGTATGAGTACAGTGTGCGCAACAACGGAACACTGTACGCAAGGAGACGAGATGACGGCGATGGTGAACGATCCGGGAACCGCGGTCCAGCGGAACCCCCGGCGCTGGCTGATCCTGGTGGTGCTCTGCCTCAGCACGCTGGTGCTGGTGATCGACAACATGGCGCTGACGGTCGCGGTGCCGTCGCTGACCGAGGACCTCGGCGCCACCGCGTCGGACACGCAGTGGATCCTCGACTCCTACCTGCTGGTCTTCGCGGGGCTGCTGCTCACGTCCGGCAGCCTCGCCGACCGGTTCGGCCGGCGCCGGGTGATGATCATCGGGCTCGCGCTGTTCGGCTGCGCGTCGCTGGTGGCGACGCTCGCGTCGAGCCCCGGCGAACTGGTCGCCGCGCGGGTGGTGATGGGCGTCGGCGGCGCGCTGATCATGCCGAGCACGCTGTCGATCCTGATCACGGTGTTCGACGAAGAAGAGCGCCGCAAGGCGATGGCCGCTTGGAGCGCGGTCGCCATGGTGGGCTTCGTCGGCGGGCCGGTGCTGGGCGGTGTGCTGATCGCGTGGTTCTGGTGGGGCGCGGTCTTTTTGATCAACGTGCCGATCGCGGTGCTCGCCATCGTCGCGGCCGTGGTGCTGATGCCGGAGTCGAAGGGCCCATGGCGCAAGGCCGACCCGCTGGGCGCGGTGCTCTCGGCCGTCGGCATGACGGCGCTGGTGTGGATGATCATCGAGCTGCCGCACGGTTCGGCCGGTTCGACGCTCGGCGCGCTCGCGGTGGCCGTGCTCGCGCTGGGCGGGTTCGTGGTGTGGGAGCTGCGGACGCCGTCGCCGATGGTGCCGCTTGGCCTGTTCCGGGCCCGCAACTTCACCGGCGGCTCCCTGTCGCTCACGCTGGTCCAGGTCGGAAACGGCGGCCTGCTGCTGGTGTTCACCCAGTTCCTGCAGTTCGTGCTCGGCTACTCGCCGACGCAGGCGGGCCTGGCGTTCCTGCCGATGGCCGTCTCGTCGCTGCTGTTCAACACCCTCGGCGCGACGCTGGGGCAGAAGTTCGGCAACCGGGTGCTGACGGTGGCCGGGCTGCTGATCGCAGCGGGCGGGTTCGGCCTGCTGGCGACGGCGTCGTCGAACTTCCTGGTGGTGGGCCTCGGTTTGTTCGTGCTCGGCGCCGGCGGCGGCCTGGCGATGCCCGCGGCGATCGCCGCACTGATGGGGACGGTGCCGGAGGAGCACGCCGGCGTCGGGTCCGCGCTCAACGACACCATCCAGCAGCTGGGCGCCGCCCTCGGCGTCGCGGCGCTCGGCAGCGTCCTGTCGAGCGGGTTCCGTTCCGCCATGCCCGACGCCACTTCGCTGGCCGACGCCGTCCGGGTGCCGGCGCTGGCGGAAACCGCGCGCTCCGCGTTCACCTCGGCGATGTCGACGACGTTCCTGGTGAGCGCGGCCGGCGTGGTCGTCGCCGCGGTGGTTGCCGCAGTGGTACTGAAGGACAAGCGATGACCTTCTCCGCAACGCATTGGCAGAAGCTGCCGCCTCCGTTCGCGCCGCCGGCCGTCCCCTCCACTGTGGACATCGAGTTCCTCGACGCCATGGCCGTCGAATCGGCTCCCGCCGAAGCCCTGAAACAAGGGCCGCCTCAGGTCCGGTCGCGTTCGTCCTGGGCGGCCTCGGCGCGGGCTTCCTGGGCGCGGGCGACCCAGGTTTCGGCCTCGTTGACGGAGCCGCGGCCGTGCAGCATCCGGGCCAGGCTGAGCATGCCCTGCACGTCGCCGGTTTCCGCCGCGGCGCGGAAGAACTTCTCGGCCTGCGCGAGGTCGTCGCGCGCCTCGGCCAGGTGGCCGAGGTTCGTCATCGCCGGGACGCTTCCGTGCTGGGCCGCCTTGCGGTACCAGGCCGCGGCCTCACCCTCGTCGCCGCGGTTGCGGGCCAGCACGCCGAGGTTCGTCATCGCCGCGGTGTCACCGGCCTCGGCCGCGTCGAGGTACCAGGCTTCGGCCTCGTCGACGTCGCCGCGACGGTGCAACAGCAGTCCCAGCCGGACGGTCGCCTCGACGTTGCCGCCCGTCGCGCCCTGGCGGTACCAGGTTTCCGCTTCCTTGGCGTGCCCGAGGCGCTCCGCCTGGCGGCCGAGCAGGCAGGTGCCCGCGAGGTCACCCGCCTCGACGGCTTCACGCCACCAGCGCGCGGCCTCGCTCTGGCGGCCTCGCCCACGCAGCACAAGGCCGAGGTCGAGCATCGCGGCGGTATTGCCCGTGCTCGCCGCGCGGAGGCACCAGTCCTCGGCTTCGTCGGCGCGGCCGCGTTCGGCGAGCAGGTGGCCGAGCGCGGCCATCGCCTCGGCGTCCTCGGTCTCGGCGGCCGCGCGCAGCCAGTACTCCGCGTCCTCGAACCGCCCGCGGCGTTCGTAAGAATGGCCCAGCCCGACCATTCCGTGCGGGTCACCGGCCAGTGCGGCTTCGTGGTACCAGCGTTCGGCCTCGTCGTCGGCGCCCCGTTCGGCGAGCAGGTGGCCGAGCGCGGTCATCGCGACGCGGTCGCCGCCCAATGCCGCCCGGCGGTACCAGGACTCGGCCTCGGCCAGCTCGCCGCGCTCGCGCAGGGCAGCCGCGACGCGGGTCATGGCGACCACGTTGCCGCCCTCGGCGGCCTTCAGCTGCAGGTAGTCGTCGACCCGCGTGTTCCACTTCCGTAGCCGCCCGGACATCGGCGACGCTCCCTTCGAGCTGGTTCCCCACCTCGTAGTCGCTCGGCACACTCCAGGCGTGACACGTGGCCCCGGACACGTTCCGCCGCGGCCGGGAGTTTCTGCGCGGATGCCGCCGCGGGGCCCGGCATACTGTGCCGTCCGCCCCAGTCGAGAGGACACCTCGCGCGCCATGGCCCGGAAGCTCCCCACCCAGCGGATCCTGTTGCTCGCCGTGGTTCTCGCCGTCGCGATCGCGGGTTTCTGGTACGCCGGAAGGGGCGTCGACGCGGAGCCCGCTTCGCCGCCGCCCGCGAGCGCCGGCGATGCGACGAAACAGTTGGCGGAGCTGAAGATCGCCGACCGCGGCTCGATGACCGGCTACTCCCGTGAGAAATTCCCGCACTGGGACAACCAGGGGCACAACTGCAACACCCGCGAGCTGGTCCTCAAACGGGACGGCAAGGACATCAAGGCGGGCGCCGACTGCAACCCGACGGCCGGCACCTGGTTCAGCGTCTACGACGGTGAGACCTGGACCAAGCCCGGCGACGTCGACATCGACCACATGGTCCCGCTCGGCCAGGCCTGGGCGAGCGGCGCACGCGACTGGCCGCAGGACAAGCGCGAGCAGTTCGCGAACGACCTGACGCGCCCGCAGCTGTTCGCCGTCACGGACAATCTGAACCAGCAGAAGAGCGACAAGGCGCCGGACGAGTGGAAGCCGCCGCTGGTTTCGTTCTGGTGCACCTACGCGACGGACTGGATCACGGTCAAGCACTACTACGCCCTCACCGTGACCGCCGGGGAGAAAACCGCGCTGACGGACATGTTGCGGCGCTGCCCCGCCTAAGCTGGCCCGATGGCGACATTCGTGCTGATCCACGGAGGCGGCGGCAGTGGCTGGGACTGGCACCTGGTCGGTGCCGAGCTACGGCGGCGGGGGCACGACGTCGTCGCGCCGGACCTGCCGATCGAGGACCCCGCGGCGAAGCTGGCCGACTTCCGGGACGCCGTGGTGTCCGAGGTCGGGGAGCGCACGGATGTCGTGGTGGCCGCGCATTCCTACGGCGGGTTCACCGCGCCGCTGGTGGCCGACCGGCTGAAGGCGCGGCTGCTCGTTTTCGTCGCCGGCATGGTGCCCGCGCCGGGGGAGACGCCCGGGCAGTGGTGGGAAAACTCCGGTTATACGTCGCAGCGTGAGGAGCTGAGCGTCGTCGAGCAGTTCCTCGCCGACGTGCCGTCCGAGCTGGCGGAGGAGAACATCGCCCGCGGACGGGAGCAGCTCAGCGCCGAGTGGGATGACCCGTGGCCGCTCGCCGCGCTGCCCGACATCCCCACGCGGGTGCTGCTCTGCCGCGAAGACCGGCTCTTCTCGCCGGACCTGCAGCGGCGTGTCGCGAAGGAGCGCCTGGGGATCACGCCGGACGAGATCAACGGCTCCCACATGGTCCTGCTGAGCCGTCCGGTGGAACTGGCCGAACGGCTCGACGGGTACCTCGCCGGCCTGCAGTAGCACCGAGCCGCACTGTGTAGCATCGAACAGCCAAATGGTCCAGACCGATTGACGGGCCGGGCCGGGGCTGCTTACCGTCGAGTCCCCGCCGCGAGTTTCCTCCACCCCGGTGTCCCCCCTGGAGGTTTCCCCGTCATGCCCGCGAAATCCCTTTTCCGAGTTTCCCGAGTCTTCGGTGCCGTCGCGCTCACGCTCGGCGCGCTCGTCACCGTGCCCGTCGCCACGGCGCAGGCCGCCGATCTCCCCGCGTGCCAGCACTTCTACACCGGCCCGATCCCCGAACGCCCGATCAGCGGCGGCCACGGGCCCGGCCCGCTCGTCGACCCCGTGAACGTGAGCGGACGGCTGCCCGCGCCCACCGGCGTGAGCGGCGGGCTGGGCGCGGACGGCAAGGTCACGTTCACCTTCGCCCGCGTGCCCGGCGCGGTCGCCTACCGCGCGTTCCGCAACGGCCAGGCGCTGCAGTGGATCAGCGACTGGGGCCAGGCGAGTTTCCTGGTCACCGACGCCAGCCCGTGCCAGAACGCGAACTACCAGCTCTATGCGATGACCGCGGAGGACAACACTCCCGGCTCGCTCGGCCAGATCTCCACGTCCTACCGCGTGAACGGCTCGAACCAGCTCGCGCCGTACGCCATGACCAAGGGCACCACGTTGAACTACAAGGTGACCTCGTACAACGACGTCGCCCAGGCCGCGCTCGGCTACAGCGCCGGGCCTGGCTTCTGCGCCGTCGACGCGCGCAACATCCCTTGGGGGACAAGGTTCTTCGTCCCCGGTTACGGGCACTGCTACGCGGCCGACATCGGCAGCTGGATCAAAGACGACATCGTCGACGTGTGGCTGCCCGGCTCGCAGGCCGACGACTGGGGCGTGCAGGGCCTGACCCTGACCGTCGAGTGATCACCACCGGTCGACGTGCAGGACCTCCGAAAGGGGACGGCGCGCGGCCGGCTTGAAGGTGTCGCCGGTGTAGTAGGCCGTGGGGATCAGCGCGGCCTGGTGGACGTCGTCCGGGAGGCCGAGGATCTCCGCGGCCTCCCGCTCGTAGTTCAGGTGCAGCGTGGTCCATGCCGTCCCGAGCCCGAGCGAGCGCGCGGCCAGCATGTAGCTCCACACCGCGGGCAGCAGCGACGCCCACATCCCGGCCTGGTTGCCGTCCGGCAGCGTCGGCGAGCCGGTTTTCAGGCACGGGATGAGCAGCACCGGCACGTCGCCCATGTGGTCGGCGAGGTACTCGATGCTGCCGCCGGTGCGCTGCTGCACGGGGGCGCGCCGCGGGTCGTCGGCGAACAGCTTGCCCGCGAAGCCCGAGGACGCCATGTACGCATACGTCGCGCGCCGGTACAGGTCGCCGATGGCCGCCCGCTGATCGGCGTCGGTGACCACGATCCATTGCCATTCCTGGCGGTTCGAGCCGCTGGGCGCCTGCAGCGCGATGGTCAGCGCCTGCTCGATCAGCTCCATCGGCACCGGCCGCTCGAGGTCGAGCCGCTTGCGGACGGTACGGGTGGTGGTCAGCAGTTCTTCGGGGTTCACCGGTTCACCACTTGTCGTGCACGAGCGGGCGGATGAGTTCTTCGTAGGTCGCGCGCACACCGGCGGCGGCCTCCTCCGGCAGCGGCGGCAGCCCGGCCGCGACGGTGTTGCCGCGCGCCTGCTCCGGGTTGCGCGCGCCCGGGATGACCACGCTGACGCCCAGCTGGTCGAGGATCCAGCGCAGCGCGAACTGCGCGACCGTCTGCCCTTCCGGCACCAGCCCGCGCAGCCGTTCCACGGCCTCCAGCCCGACGTCGAACGGGACGCCCGAGAACGTCTCGCCGACGTCGAACGCCTCGCCGTGGCGGTTGAAGGTGCGGTGGTCGTCGTTGCCGAAGGTGGTGCTCGCGGAGTAGCGGCCGGACAGCAGGCCCGAGGCGAGCGGCACCCGCGCGATGACCCCGGCGCCGGCCGCCACGGCGGCGGGCAGCACCCGCTCCAGTGGCTTGAGCCGCAGGCAGTTCAGGATGATCTGGACCGACGCCACGTTCGGCCGGGCGAGCGCGGCCAGCGCCTCGTCGCAGGTCTCGACGCTGACGCCGTACGCCTTGATCCGGCCTTCGTCGACCAGCTGGTCCAGCGCGTCGTAGACCGCGTCCGAGGAGTACACCGGCGTCGGCGGGCAGTGCAGCTGGACCAGGTCGAGGGTGTCCATCCCGAGGTTCCGGCGGGACCGGTCGTTCCACTCGCGGAAGTTCTTCGCGACGTAGTTCTCCGGCACCTGCTCGAGCCGGCGGCCCATCTTGGTGGCGACGAAGACGCTGTCGCCGCGTTCCGCCCGGAACCGGCCGACCAGCGTCTCGCTGCGGCCGTCTCCGTAGACGTCGGCGGTGTCGAAGAACGTCACGCCTTCGTCGGCGGCCGCGTGCAGCACGGCCATCGCGTCGGCTTCGTCCACGGCGCCCCAGTCGGCGCCCAGCTGCCAGCAGCCCAGCCCCACGGCGGAAACCTCACGCCCGAGCCGGGTGATCATGCGCGTCTCCATGGCGGCGATCCTAGGCCGACCGCGCACCTGGCCACTCGTGAGTGCTCAGGCGGCGCTGTGACTCAGAAGCTGACTCACAAGCTGGGGATGGCGAACGACGCCCACACGTACTTGCCGCCATCGCAGGCCTCGTAGCCCCACATCTGCGACAGCGCGTGCACCAGCTGCAGGCCACGGCTGCGCGCGGCCGCCGGTGACGGCACCTTCAGCTGCGGCACCTCGGTCCCCGCGTCGAACACGGACACCACCAGCTGCCCGTCGGTGAAGCGCAGTTCGAGCCGCTCCGGCCGCTCGCCGTGCTCGAACGCGTTGGTCACCAGCTCGGAGGTCGCCAGCAGCACGTCGTCCCGCGAGATCTCGTCCACCCCGAGGTCCGTGAGCGCTTCGCGGATCAGGCCGCGGGCAATGGCCGGCGCGGTGATGTCGTCCGGGAGCGCCAACCGCACAGTGATGGGTGCCGCGGCGACCCGCGTCCGCATCCTCGACGTCGTCATGGGCGTCCACACCTCCCGACCTGTCCGTCAGCTTCTCGCACCGGCTAACTACCCAGCCGGGTGCCCGTCGAATCAAGTGCCTTCGGTGATGTCTGTCTCGGCCAGTCCGGTCCGCAATTTCTTCAGGGTCGCCGCCAGCAGGCGCGAGACCTGCATCTGCGAGACCCCCACGCGGCGGGCGATATCCGACTGGCTCATCCCCGAGCCGAAGCGCAGTGCGACGATCTTGCGCTCGCGCTCCGGCAGGCTCTCCAGCATGGGCCGCAGGGCTTCCCGCAGCTCCGCCTGCCCGAGGTTCGAGTCCGGCGCGCCGAAGCGGGTGTGGGCCGAGTTCTCCAGCAGGTTGTCCAGCGAAGCGCCGTAACGGCCTTGTCCCGCGCGCAGACCCTCGTAGACGTCCTCCATGGGCACGCCGAGATGGTGCGCGATCTCACTCGGGCGCGGCGCGCGCGAGAGCCGCACGGTCAGCTCCTCGCGGGCGGCCGAGATGTTCGCGTTCAGCTCCTTGAGCCGCCGCGGCACCCGCACCGACCAGCTGTTGTCGCGGAAGTGGTGGCGCAGCTCGCCGGAAATCGTCGGCACGGCGAACGCCAGGAAGTCGGTGCCCTGCGAGGGGTCGTACCGGTCGACGGCGTGGATCAGCCCGACGGTCGCGATCTGCACGAGGTCGTCCATCGCCTCGTCGCGGTTGCGGAACTTCCGGGCCAGGTTGCGCGCCAGCTCCAGGTGCTCGCGCACCAGCTGGTCCCTGATCTCCTCACGGCGCGGCGAGCCGTCCGGCAGCCCGGCCAGCTCGTCGAACAGCGACGCCACATCGGTGGACCCGTCGCCTTCGGCGGGGTTCGTCACGAGCGGGCCGCCTCGCTCTCCCGCACGAGCTGGACCCGGGAAAGGTAACCGCCGTCGACCGGCGTCACGGTGCGCCGGGCCGAGGTGGCCAGCGCGGTGAGCAGCTGCCAGGACAGACCGGTCTCGTCGGCGTGGTCCGCCGCGTCGGACAGCACCGAGACGGTGACCTCGATGCGCCCCTCGATCCAGGAGAACACACAGGTCAGCTTCCCGTCGGCGGCCGACGGGAGCAGCATCGAGCACGCTTCGTCCACGGCCATCCGCAGATCCTCGACCGCGTCCAGGTCGAAGTCCTGCCGCATCGCGATGTCGGCCACGATGGTGCGCAGGGTGGGCACCACGTGCGGGATCGCCGCCGTCCGGACCTCGATGAGCTGGGCGTCTTCCCGATCGAGCGGGGCGTTCTCCTCCACGTGCTGTCCTCTCTCCGGCTCACAACGGCCGTGTCCTCCTGCTGCCCGGCCACGAGATGCCCGGGGTGTGAGCAAACCAAACCCGCGTTTGATTCGCTCGACCGGCGGGCATGTAGCGGTCGGAGAAGCTGATCCCGGGGAAAGTGGGGACGAGATGGCTGACGTGAGCCGGCTACCCAACGTGGTGTCGGAGGAGTGGGAGTGGCAGCTGCAAGGGTCCTGCCGCGGCGCGGACAGCAGCCTCTTCTTCCACACTGACAACGAGCGCGGGTCCGCCCGCGAGCGGCGCGAGTCGCGCGCGAAGGCGATCTGCCAGACCTGCCCCGTGCTGGCGCAGTGCCGCCGGCACGCGATGACCGTCCAGGAGCCGTACGGCATCTGGGGCGGCCTTGGCGAGATCGAACGCCGAGAGCTGTTCCTGCGGCAGCGCCGCGCGAAGCGCAAGACGGTCTCCACGCACTAAATCACCCCAAACGCCTGCGTCCCGCGTGCCGCTCCGGCACGCGGGCAGACGTGTGTCAGGGCCGTCCGGAGTCCCGGATGCCGCCGTCCGGCGCTTGACTCCCGCCCCGCGCGTACCGGTCCCCGGGACAGGTGGCGGCCGTCGCGGGGACGCCCGCAGGCTGGGTTAGGGTTGAGTCTCCAGATGCCTGGAACCGTGACACGGTTGCCGCTTGAGACAACAGGCGCGTACCGGCGCAGCAGCAGCGCCTGACTAGGAGAAACTGCATGCCCGCAGCCGACCAGAACGCCACCCCGCCCGGGTTCGGCATCACGCTGGACACCGGGGCCGCCGAGCCCAGGGTGGTGGTCACCGGGGAGCTCGACCTGCTCACCAGCCCGCAGTTGCAGGAGGCCTTGGCCGGGCTGATCGCGGACAAGAGCTCGCAGCGCGTGGTAGCCGATCTGACCGGGGTCACCTTCTTCGACTCTTCGGCACTGAACGTGGTCCTGCACGCCCAAAGGCAGGCCCGTGAGCAGGACGTCGAGCTCGCGGTGGTGCCCAGTTCCGCGGTGAGCCGCGTCATCGAACTCACGGGCGTGGCCGAACACCTGAGCGTGTCGGAGGAGCCCCCGGCCTGATCCCCGATACGGTCGCGCGGACCTGAATTCCGTCGTCGACCTGGGGGATGAGCACGATGATGGGGCGCACACACGCCCTGACCGGCTGGTGTGCGGGCCTGGCCCTCGCACCAGCCGTCGGAGCGGCCTCGGTGCATCAAGCGGTGGTCTTCGGGGCCACCACGGCCGGGTTCGCCCTGCTGCCGGATCTCGACCACCCCGGCGCCAGCGCGTCCCGCATCTTCGGCTGGCTGACCGGCGCGATTTCCTGGCTCCTGCGCCGCGTCTCCGCGTCGGTGTACGCGCTGACCAAGGGCCCTCGCGACGAGAAGGTGACGGGCACGCACCGCCATCTTTCGCACACCGTGCTGTTCGCCGCGGGCCTCGGCGCCGCGACGGCGGCAGGCACGGCGGCCGGCGGTCCGTGGGCCGTGTTCGGGGTGGTGGTCTTCGGGCTGCTGCTGGCCGAGGGCGCGCTGGGCGACTGGCTGCTGCCGGTGAGCGGCGCGGCCGTGGCGTGGTGGTACTTCACCGCGCCGCCGGACCACGCCGCCCAGCTCCAGCAGATCTCCGGCTGGCTGGGCTTCGCCGTCGCCGCGGGGTGTTTTGTGCACTGCCTCGGCGACTCCCTCACCGAGTCGGGCTGCCCGTTCCTGTTCCCGCTCCCGATCGCCGGCGAGACCTGGTATGAGATCCGGCCCCCGAAGCCGATGCGGATCCGGACCGGCAAGAAGGTCGAGACCCGCCTCGTCTTCCCGGTCTTCGTGGTGGTGGGCGTGCTGCTGGTGCCCGGTGTCTGGCAATGGACGACCGCCACGGCCGAACGCCTGTTCAGCCCTCCGGTGTCGCAGTCCGCGACGCCGTGAACCGGGCGATCCGCTCGGCCGCCGCGGCGGTGTCCGAGTAGTCGCGGGAGTACACGATCTTGCCGTCGCGGACGGTCAGCACCATGGCGTACGTCGAGGTGAACGGTTCGCCGTCGAACTCGCCGAGCAGGTCGAACTCGGCCACCAGCACCTCGGGGTCGGCGGTTTCGTGCACCACGACGTTCTCGGCCTTGGTCATCCGCCGCACCTGCCCGGCCGCTCGGAAGCGCTCGCGCAGTTCCTCCCGGCCGTGGGTCAGCCGCGGCGCGCCCGCGGGCGTGAACGGCAGCTCGATCACCACGTCCTCGGCGTACAGGTCGGCGAGGTCGTCCCAGCGGTTCTCCACGGAGGCGTCGAGGAATCGCTGGAAGACGGTCTTCGCGCCGATCATGGACTTCGCGGCGTCGGTGTTGGGGAAGTTGCGGTAGACGGTGACCTCGCCGTCCTGGACAGTCAGCAGCCCGACCGACGACGGGAAGCGGTAGTCCTCGCCGGTGTACGGGTTCCGGCCTTCGGCGACGAGTTCGATGACGAAGCCGTCGGCGCTGTCTCGGGTGGTGACCTGTACTTTCTCCAGGCCGAGGGCGCGGGCACGGTCGCCGCCGGCGGCCAGCGCGGCGAGGATCGCGGCGCGGCCTTCGACGCGGTGGCCCAGGAAGGGGAGTTCGTAGACGGCGCCGGCGGCGAAGACGTCGGCCATCGGCGTGACGTCGAGGGTGGACATGCCTTGGGCGACAAGCTGCGAGATTTCGGACACGGTCCGGGTCATCAGGACTTCTCCAGGGAAGAATGAGGTTGAATCGGAACGGTGCACCCGCTTCCGACGATACGGAGTGAGCGTTCCGTTTGTCAATCAGATCGAGGAGGACACCCGTGAGCAAGCCAGTGCTGCGCGCCGACGCGCGCCGGAACCGGGCCCGGGTGCTGGCCGCCGCCGAGGAGGCCTTCGCGGCCGACGGGCTGGCCGTCCCGCTCGACGACATCGCCCGCCTCGCCGGCGTCGGCGCAGGCACCGTCTACCGGCATTTCCCCAGCAAGGAGGCGCTGTTCCAGGCCGTGGTGCTGGAGCGGCTGGAGCAGTTCGCCGCTGAAGCGCGCGAGCTGGCGGACGCCGAAAACCCGGGCGAGGCGTTCTTCGACTACTTCACGCGCGTGATCAAGCAGGCCTCGCTCAACCGCGCGATCTGCGAGGCGCTCGGCGAGACCAGCGGCTCGGCGTACAAGGCCGACGCGGGCTCCGAGTTCCGCACGAACCTGGCCGCGCTGCTGGAGCGCGCCCAGACCGTCGGCGCCGTCCGCAAGGACATCGACGGCGAGGACCTGCGGGCGCTGATCGTGGGCGCGCTGGCCGTCGAGCGCTACTCGCCGGACAGCCGGCACCTGGTGCGGGTGCTGCTGGACGGCCTGCGCTGCGTCTAGCGGTAGTTGCAGCGGATGACGCTTTCGCTGCACTCACTGCAGGAAAAGCGTCATCCGCTGCAACCGACAGCCACTAGAGCGGCAGGTCCCGGTGCTTGCACAGCGGCGAGGACAGCAGGATTGCCGACGCGGCCAGTGTTCCGGCGCCCGCCACGAGCAGCGCGGCCCGCATGCCCGTGGCCTCGGCGACCAGCCCGCCGATCAGGCTGCCGACCGGCGCGACGCCGAAGATCAGCGTCTGCGAGACCGAGCCGACCCGGCCGAGCAGCCGCCGCGGCGTGACGGCCTGGCGGAAGCTCACGCAGAACACGTTCATCGTGATGATCCCGAAGCCGGAGCCGAATCCCCCGGCGAAGTACCAGAGCAGCCCCCAGCCCGGCCCGGTCAGGCCGAAGAGCGGGAGCGAACCGCCGTAGAGCACCGCGGCGGCGAGCAGGACCCGCGCGCCGCCGAACCGCTCGCCGAGCCGGCGCGCGGTGAAGCCGGCGAGGATCGCGCCGGTGAGCGTGGTGCTGCTGAGCAGCCCGATCGCGCCCGGCGAAAGGCCGATCTCGCGGCTGAGGAACACCACCGAGATCGCCATCTGCATGGACTGGAACAGGCTGGAGACGGCGCCGTGGACCGTGATCGCGAGCAGGATCCGGTTGCCCGCCACGGCTTTCAGGCCTTCGGCGATCTCACGGCGCAAGTGCCGTTCGGCCGGTTCCGGGCGCACGTCGGGAGTCCGGATCCGGCGCAGCCACAGCGCGGACCACAGGTAGGACAAGGCATCAACGGCCATCGCGCCCGCGCTGCCGGCGAACTGCACCACTACGCCGCCGATGCCCGGCCCCGTGACGGCGGCGACCGACATGTTCGTCTGCAGGCGCGCGTTGGCTTCCGGGAGCCGGACGGGCTCGACCAAGTGGGGCACGTACGTCTGGTGCGCGACGTTGAAGAACACACCCAGCGCGCCGGCCAGCAGGACCACGGTGAACAGCTGCCCGAGCGTCAGCACCCCGAACAGCGCGGCGACCGGGATCGAGCCGAACAGCGCGGCCCGGCCGAGGTCGGCGGCGATCAGCACCGGCCGGTGCCGCATCCGGTCGCACCATGCGCCGACCTGTAGCCCCAGCAGCAGGTACGGCAGCGTCGCGAACGTGCGCAGCAGCGACACCTCCAGCACGGACGCGGACAGCGTCGTCGCCGCGAGCAGTGGGACCGCGAGGAAATCGATCCGGCTGCCGACCTGGCTCAGCGCGTCGGCGAGCCAGAGCCGCCGGAAGTCGGGAACCCGCAACACGCCTCCCTCGGCGGCCACCCCGTGTTCAGCCACTCCCGCACCCTGGCAGAGTTGCTAGATAACTCGCAACAAACTTGCGTAGGTCGAACTCAACTTGCACAGTCGGTAACGGCGCATAAGATCAACGCGACTAGTCCTCGTACCTGCACTTCGCACGGCGAGGGAGGTGCCGCGTGTCGAAAACGGTTCCGACCTGGGGTGCGGTCGTCGTGACCGGGCTGGCTGGGTTCGCGATCGGGCTGCTGGTCTCAGCGCTGCTCGTCGCCGGTAACACCCCGCATCCATCCGAATCTTCGGACACCACTCCGCCCCTGACGTCCACTTCGCCGCCCGCGCAGCCCGTCACGGTCACCGTCAGCGGCCCCGCGCCGCCGCCGGTCACCGTCACCACTCAGCTCCCGCCGGTTCCGCCCAGCACCACGACGTCGACGGTCTCGGTCACCCAGCCGCCGCCGGCCCCGATCTCCGGCCCGCCCACCACTCTCGGCCCGTCCTCGGCGTTCATGCCGGGCTACATCTCTTCGCGGTCGTGAGCCGAACTCGGCCGGTCACCACGGTTGTGGTGACCGGCCGAGTCGTTTGCCCGAGGGGTTCAGCCGACGTCGCGGCGGCGCCAGCCGGCCAGGCCCGCGGCGAGCGCCGCGGCGGCGACCACCAGCAGCCAGACCAGCGGCGTCGCCGTGAACTCCTGGCCCGGCAGCTTCGGCGGGTGCTGGAACGGCGAGACGTCCAGCACCGCCTGCGGCGCGTTCACCACCGGCCCGAACAGGCTGATCAGCAGCGCCAGGGCGCCCACCGCCCATGACGCGCCGGTGAACTTCGGGAGCAGCCCGAAGATCAGCGTCGACAGCCCGATCACCACCCACGCGGCAGGCACCTGCACGAGGACCGCCGGCAGCAGGTGGCCGACCGAAGCGCCGACGTCGCCGGCGCGCAGGCCGTTCGTCAGACCGAGCAGAACGCCGCCGACCAGCACCAGCAGCGCGGTGCCGAGGAAGGCGAACACCAGATGGCTCCCGGCCCACCGCAGCCGCCCGACCCGCGTCGCGAGCAGCGGCTCCAGCCGGACGGCCGTCTCCTCGGTGCGCATCCGCAGCGTCGCCTGGATGCCGTAGAGCGACGCCAGCATGGCGAACAGCCCGACCATCGTGCTGAGGAAGGCGTCGACGATCGCGTCGGTGCCGCCGAGGCGCTCGAAGATCTCCTTCGTCTGCTCGGTCTGGCCGACCAGCCCGGTGATGCCGCTGGCGATCGAGCCGAAGACCGCGCCGCCGACGGCGAGCCCGATCACCCAGCCGAGCAGCGGGCCGCGCTGCAGCCGCCAGGCCAGCGCGAACGGCGAGCGCAGCGACGGCGCGGCTTCGGCGGGACCGGGGCGCGGCGGGATCAGGCCGACGCCGAAGTCGCGGCGCGGCAGCAGTGCGTAGCCCACGGCGCCGATCACCAGCGTCGCCGCGACCGGCAGCACGAGCACCCACCACCGTTCACCCGCGAACGGCCGCAGCTGCTGCGGCCAGCCGAGCGGCGAGAGCCAGGAAAGCCAGTGCGCGTCCGAGGTCGAGTCGCCCGCCCCGCGCAGCAGGAAGGCGACGCCGACCACGGCCGTCCCGATGCCGTTCGCGGTGCGCGAGTACCCGGCCAGCTGCACGGCGACGGCGGCGACGGCCGTGAAGACCAGGCCCGCCAACGCAATGCCGGCGCCGAAGGCCAGCGCGCCCGCGGCCGGCAGCTTCGCGCCGATCAGCGTGACCACCTGGATCACCCCGATCAGCAGGCTCGCCCCGGCCGAGAGGGCGACCGCCGAGGTCAGCGCTGCGTACCGGCCGACCACAGTGGACGCGAGCAGCTCGGCGCGGCCGGAGTCCTCCTCCGCGCGGGTGTGCCGGGTGACGGTGAAGACGGTCATCAGCCCGATGAGCAGCGCGAGGAGCCCGCCCATCCGCCAGGCGATGAACCCGCCCGCGGTGCCGAGGTCCAACGCCGGGCCGTAGAGCAGTGCGAACGACGGGTTTGCGGCGGCGCCGGCGGCGAGTGAGGCCCGGCTCGCGGCCGTCGGGTAGAACTGGGCGTAGGTGCTCACGGTGCTCGCCGGCACGATGCTGAGCAGGACGATCCAGATCGGCAGGATCACGCGGTCGCGCCGCAGCGCGAGGCGGGTGAGGTGCCAGGTGCCCACCAGCGAGTGGGCGCGCGCGGCGACCGGCTTGTCGATGCCGGAGAGGGTGGCGGTCACTTCCCCGCCTCTTCGGACTTTTCGGCATAGTGGCGCAGGAAAAGCTCCTCGAGCGTCGGCGGCTGGCTCACCAGGCTGCGCACGCCGACACTCGTGAGCTGGCGCAGCGCGTCGTCCAGCGAGCGCGTTTCGACGTCGAAGCGGACACGGTTGCCGTCGACCTTGAGGTCGTGCACGTCGGCCAGCTTCGCCAGCCCGTTCGGCGGCCCGGCCAGCTCCGCGACGATGGACGTGCGGGTGAGGTGGCGCAGCTCGGCGAGCGTCCCGGACTCGACCGTGCGGCCGTTGCGGATGATGCTCACCTTGTCGCACAAGGCTTCCACCTCGGCGAGGATGTGGCTCGAAAGCAGCACGGTACGGCCCTGCGCGCGCTCTTCCTGGATGGCCTCCTGGAAGTTGGCCTCCATCAACGGGTCGAGGCCCGACGTCGGCTCGTCGAGCAACAGAAGGTCCACATTGGACGCCAGTGCGGCGACGATGGCTACCTTCTGCCGGTTGCCCTTCGAGTAGGTGCGGCCCTTCTTGCGCGGGTCGAGGTCGAACCGGTCGATGAGGTCCTTGCGGCGGCGCTGGTCGAGCCCGCCGCGCAGGCGGCCGAGCAGGTCGATCACCTCGCCGCCGGAGAGGTTGGGCCAGAGGCTGACGTCGCCGGGCACATAGGCCAGCCTGCGGTGCAGGCTCGCGGCGTCCTGCCACGGGTCGCCGTCGAGCAGCCGGACCTCGCCGGCGTCGGCGTGCAGCAGCCCGAGCAGAACGCGGACGGTGGTGGACTTCCCGGCGCCGTTCGGGCCGAGGAAACCGCGTACTTCCCCCACGGGAACCCGGAGATCGAGGCCGTCGAGGGCCTGCGTCCGGCCGAACGACTTGCGCAGGCCGACGATGGAGATGGCGTTTCCCATGCGTCGGAAGCTACACTTATTTCACTAAGTTGTGAAGTTAAGAAAATGTGTGGACAGAGTGATCTTGCTGGGGGCGATGCGAGAGGATGGTCGGATGACGACGCCTGAGACGAAACGTGACGAGGACGCCGTCCGGCGGTACGTCGAGAGCCTGGGCCTGGTCCTGTCGCAGATCGGCATGCAGCGCATGGCCGCGCGCGTCTTCGCGGCCCTGATGACCAACGACGAGGGCCAGCTGACCGCGTCCGAACTGGCCGCCCAGCTATCGGTGAGCCCGGCGGCGATCTCCGGCGCGGTCCGCTACCTGGAACAGGTCGGTCTGGTCACGAAGGTCCGCGAACCAGGCGAGCGCCGCGACCACTACCGCCTGTACGACGACCTCTGGTACGCCACCTTCCTCAAGCGCGACCGCTTCCTCCTGATGTGGCGCGACGCCGCGGAGGAGGGCATCGGCGCCCTCGGCGCGGACACCCCCGCGGGCAAGCGCCTGGCCGAGATGCAGGACTTCCTGTCCTTCGCCCTCAAGGAGATCACCGGCCTGTACGACCGCTGGCACGCGGAGCGCCAGAAGGGGAAGTAGGTCCTGCGCCTTCGCCCGGCGCTGATGGCACCTTGGCCCGCGCGCTGTGATGCTTGCTCGGTGGCACCCGGGGTTCGGTGATGTTTGCTTGGCGCTGCCGGGGTTCGGTGATGTTCGCTTGGTGCCGCCGGGGTTCGGAGACGTTGGCTCGGTGCCGCGGGGGTTCGGTGATGTTCGTCCGGTGGCGCCGGGGTCGGTTGCGTTAGTCGGGCGGTACCGGGATCGGTGACGTTCGCCGGATGCCGCCCGGGCAGGGTGACCTTTGCTGTGTGCTGCTGGGCCTCGGCAATCTTCGCCGCGCATTGCGGCTGCTTGGCGACTTCCGCCAGGTATGGCGCGGCCTCGCCGACACTCGCCTGGCCTCGCGCGGGCTCGTCAAGTTTGCCCGACGCCGCGCGGATCCGCCGCGGCTGGTGCCAGACCCGGTTGCGTCATGCCGTGGTCGCCCGGAGCTGCCGGGACCACCAGGCTCACCCGGATCGGCACCGGGTCAGGCCGCGTCCTCCCAGCCCCAGCTCGTTCACTCACCCCGTTCTCCCCGCCCGCAGTGTCCCTCACCCGCAGTCGGTGGCCGCGCGGAAACCGCCTCCACGAGGCCGTTTATCCACATTCGACCACCCCTGTGGACAACTCCGGCTGAGCGGCCGGAACCGACCGGCCCCGCGGCTAGGGTCGATCACATGGCACTCCTTCCGTTTCTCCTGGCTGCACCGCTGCTGGTGGTGCAGGCGGTGCGGGTCCGGCGCAGCACGCCCCGGCTGCCCGGCGCCGCCGGTCCCGTCGAGGGCGCCGTCGGGAATGGCGCTGTCCTTCGGCTCGCCGTGCTTGGCGAGTCCACGGTGGACGGCGTCGGCGCGGCGACCCACGAAGAGGCGCTCACCGGGCAGCTCGCGCGGCAGCTGGCCGCGCGGCTGGGCCGTCGGGTGCAGTGGCAGGCGCTCGGGCGCACCGGCGCGAACGCGCGAGTAGTCCGCCAGGACCTCGTCCCCCGGCTGAAACCCGCCGACCTCCTCGTGGTCGTCCTCGGCGTCAACGACACCATCGAGCTTCACTCCGCCACCCGGTTCCGGCGGGACCTCCTTGAAGTCGTCGTCGAGGCACGCCGGCGGATCGGGCCGGTGCCCGTGCTCGTGGCCGGGGTGCCGCCGATGGCGCGGTTCCCCGCGTTGCCGCGGCCGTTGCGAGACGTGCTCGCCGCGCGGTCGGCAGCGCTGGACCGCGCGGCGGCCGAACTGGCGAAGCTGCCGGGGGTCGGCTACGCCGCGATGGACCCGGTGCTGTTGCACGAGGGGACCTTCGCCGCCGACCGGTTCCACCCCGGGCCGGTGGGCTACCGGGACTGGGCCGAAGCGCTCGTGGAGGTCGCGGAGGGTTTACCGACGGTCACAGATCGTCGGCATCTGTAGTAATGCGCCACCCATCTGACCAGCGATTTCGAAAAGTTTCAGGAAAAACGTTCCTCTCCGTGTATCTGGGTGCACTCTGAATGCGTCTTATGGAGTAGCCGAGGGACAAGGGGAAAGCACGATGCCTACCGAAACGAACGAAGAGATCAAGCCGATCACCACCGTTCCGCCGGTTACCACTGGCGCGGCGCCGCACCTGGCCGAGGGGACCGGGGTCGACCCGGACGGCAACCACGAGCCCATGGACGAGCCCGCGAAGGTCAAGTAGCTCGGGGGAAGAAAGACGGGCGGTGTCCGGGAGCCGAGGGGGCTGCCGGACACCGTCTGCCGGGTGGACTCGGGGGAGGACCCATCCGGCCGGGCCCGCGGGGGGCGGGCTCGAAGTAGTGGGAGGGGACGTCGGCCGGCGCGGGTTCACTCGCGCCGGCCGGTGAAAACCGTCGAATCTATCGATACGGGTAAGCGACCAGATGTATCTCAGCGCAACCTGCACGCTCCTTCCCCCTGAAGGGGCTGCGACACCACCAACGACGTCAAGAGACTTCCGCCGCGAGGCAGATACGGTGACCGACGTGCAAACCACCGAGGTAGACCCGCCATGGGAAGGCCTGACCGGCGCCGAGCTGCACGCTGCCTGCATGGAGGCGGCTCGAGCCGGTGACCGGCAGGCGATGGCGAAACTCGTCGACGAGCTGACGCCGCTCGTCTGGCACGTCGCACGCGCGAACGGCCTCGACCGCCAGGTCGCCGAAGACGTCGTGCAGACCGTGTGGCTCGCGCTGTTCAGCCAGCTGGACAAGCTGCGGGACCCGCGCGCGCTGGCCGCGTGGCTGATCACCACCGCCCGCCGCGAGGCGACCCACCCGTTCGGCCGCCGGATCCAGCCGGTGCCGCTGAGCGACGAGGTCGCCGAGAACCTGCCGAGCACCCAGCCCGCACCCGAGGAGGAAGCGATCCGCGCCGACCGCGACCGTCGTGTCTGGCGCGCCTTCCTCCGGTTGCCCACCCGCTGTCAGGAGTTGCTCCGGCTGACCGTGCTCGCCGGACGCGCCGAGTACCGCGCGGTCGCCGAAGCCATGCGCATGCCACGTGGCAGCGTCGGACCCACCAGGGGTCGTTGCCTCGACTCGATGCGCGATCTCCTCGCAGGTGAAGGGGGCGACCGATGAGCGACATCGGTACGCCGGGAGGAGGCAGAGCGATGCCGGACGACGAAACCCTGCTCGCGGACATCGATCGTTTCCTCGACGAGCTCGACCCGCCACCGGAAGATCTGGTGCAGCGGGTCCAATTCGCGCTGGAACTCGAAAACCTGGACGTCGAGGTCGCGCGCTGGGAGCGGCTCGACGAACTCGCCGGCGTTCGCAGCACGGCCACGGGCACGATCACCTTCACCGTCAGCGACCTGACGGTGATGATCAACCTGACCAAGATCGGCAAGACGCACCGGATCGACGGCTGGCTGGTGCCCGCCGGCGAGTACGAGGTGGAGGTGCGCGTGGCCGAACAGGGCACGTTCGCCACCGTCGCCGACGAGGGCGGCCGGTTCGTGCTGGAGGGCGTTCCGCAGGGTACGACCCAAATCCTGGTGCACCTTGGAGCGGGCCCGCATCGCCGGACGGTGGTGACTCCGACGGTTGTGCTCTAGCACGGTTGTGCTCCGGAAGCTGGAGAACCCGGACGGGCGTTTATGGTGCGTCAAGGCGGTGTGCTCCCATAGAGCGCGTGCCTGCGCCGCTACCCGTTCTCGACCGTGTGACTGCTGCGGCGACCGATCTTTACGCGCGAGGTCGTGCGGCCGCTTCCGATCAGCGTCCGGCCGCAGCGGTGCGACTGCTCCGGCAGTCGCTGCCGCTGATCGCGCGGATCGCCGAGCCGGGGCCCGAGCTGCTGGAACTGCACACCCGAGTGCTCATCAGCCTGGCCGCGGCCGAGGCCGAGGTGACCTCGACCGATGCCGGGCTGGCGCACTTGGACGCGGCCGAAACGGCCCGGCTGCGGTTGCCCGCGGGACGACTCCGGGGCGAGCTGCGGCTGATCGTGATCATCCAGCAAGGCGTCATCCTGATGCGGGCCGGGAGATTCCGGGAGTCGCTCGCGGCTTACGACACCGTGCTGCCGGGCGTCGAGGCCGAATTCGAGGACAACGGGTTCATCCTGGTCTCGGTGCTCAACAACCGGGCGCTGGTGCACATGGCGATGAACAACCCGGACGCCGCACAGGCCGACCTGAACCACGCGCTCGCACTGGCCGTCGAGCGGGGTCACCCCCGGCTCGAGGGCAAGACCCGGCAGAACCTGGGGGACCACGCGCAGCTCGTCGGCGACGTCCCGCAAGCACTGTCCAGTTACGAGCAGGCGGCCCGCATCCTGACCACGGAGTCGCCCGGCTCGCTGCCGCTGATCCGGCTCGACCAGGCCCGCGCGCTGCTCACCGCGGGCCTCGGTGAGGAGGCGGCTCGTCACCTCGACGAGGCGCTGCCTGCGTTGCGGGACAACGGATCCGTCCAGCACATCGCCGAGGCCGAGGTCGCCCGGGCGGCCGCCGCGCTGCTCGAAGGCGACTTCGCGCTGGCCCGCAAGTTCGCCTCCGACGCGCGCCGGCGCTTCCTGCGCCGCGGCAACCGGACGTGGGCCGAGATCGCCGGCCTCGCCCGGCTGCGCGCCGACGTCCACAAGATCCTCTCCGGTGACGGCGCGAAGTCGACGCCCCGGCTGCCCAGGGAACTGGTTTCGCTGGCGGAGCGGCTGGCCGGGCTCGGCCTGCGCGACGAGGCCGCCGTGGCGCGCCTGCTGGCCGTCCGCCTGCTGCTGCGGCGCGACGAAGTCGACGAGGCGGTCGCCGTGCTCGCCCGCGTGCCGAAGCCGCGGGCGACGACGCCGATCGACCACCGGATGCTGCTCCGGCTGTGCCGCGCCGAGCTCGCCGTGGCCACGGACCGGCCGCGCTCGGCGTTGGCGCAGGCGCGCGCCGGCCTGCGTGAGCTGGGCATGATCCGCGACCGGATGGGCGGGCTCGACCTGGTCTGCGGCACCGCCGTGCACGGCGAGGAGCTGGGCCGGCTCGCGATGCGGCTGGTGCTGCGGCGCGCCCGTCGCAACGCGGCGGGCGCCCGTCGCATGTTCGCCTGGCTGGAGCGAACCCGTGCGCAGGTGTACCGGTACGAGCCGCTCCCGGTGATCGAGGACCCGGCGCTGGCCCGGAACATCAACGAGATGCGCCACATCCAGCGCATGATCCAGCGCGCCCGGCTCGAGGGCGAGCCGGTCAAGGCGTTGGAGCAGCGCTACACCCACCTCCAGCAGGAGGCGAGCCGGCTCGGCTGGTACACGAGCCAGTGGGGCCGCCCGCGCCCGGTCGCGACGCCCGACGAGGTCGTGGAGCAGCTCGGCGAGCGCGTACTCGTCAGCCTCGTGCCCTACAACGGCCAGCTCTACTCGGTGGTCGTCGACCGCGGCACGTTCCGGCTGCTGAAGCTCGGCCCGCTGGCCGACATCGTCGAGACGGCGACCCAGCTGCACGCGGACCTCGACGCCCTCGCGCCCGACCTGCTGCCGCCGCCGTTGGCGGAGGCGGTGGGCGCGTCCGCGCGCGTCCGCGCGGACAAACTGGACCGGTTGATCTCGGCGTCACTGGTCAAGACGCTGGACGACCGTGAGCTCGTGATCGTCCCCATTGGACAGTTGTACGCGCTGCCGTGGGGCGCGCTGCCTTCGCTGCGGGGACGCGCGGTGTCGATCGCGCCCTCGGCGACCGCGTGGATCACGGCGAAGCGCCGGACCACCACGGGCCCGGTGCTGCTGGCCGGCGGGCCGGGTGTGCCGGGCTCGGTCGGCGAGGTGAGCAAGCTGCGCTCGGTCTACCCGGATGCGCGGCTGGTCGACGGCGCCGACGCCACCAGCGCGGCCGTGCTCGCCGCCCTCGACGGCACCCGCCTGGCCCACCTCGTCGCGCACGGCGCGCACGAGCCCGCGAACGCCCTGTTCTCCCGGCTGGAGCTCGTCGACGGCCCGCTGTTCGCCCACGAGACTTCGCGGTTGGCGCGGCCGCCGGAGAGCGTGGTGCTCGCCGCCTGCGAACTCGCGATGAGCCACATTCGCCCTGGCGAGGAGGCTCTCGGCTTCGCGGGCACGCTGCTGGCCGGCGGCTCGCGCACGGTGATCGGCGCCGTCGCGCGGGTCGGCGACCGCGCGGCCGCCGACACGATGGCCGACCTGCACCGCCGCCTCGCCGACGGCACGCCCCCCGCGCTCGCACTGGCCGAAGCCATCGCCGTCGACCCACTGCGACGGCCTTTCGTCTGCCTCGGCGCGGGTTGACCGGCCCCCGCGTGTCGGCCTGCCGCGCGGCAGACCGTGCTCAGCCGAGGAAGTCGGCGAGTGGAACCGGGGTCAGGCCGTCCTTCTTGGCTCGCGCGAGGAAGGCCTCGTAGTCCTCTTTGAAGGTTTTGCGGAAGTGCATCAGGACGATGTCACCGGGGCGGAGCTTGTCGCCGGCCTGGAATTGGACCTGGCCGTCGTTCACCGCGGCGGACCAGAGGACCGCGACGCGCATGCCGCACAGGGCCGCGGCCTGCAGGGTGTTCTGGTCGTAGTTGCCGAACGGCGGGCGGAAGAGCGTGGGGCGGACGCCGAGCTCGGTCTTGAAGTCGTCGGCGTCCTCGCAGATCTCCTTCTGCTGGAAGGCGAGCGGCTTGCCCTTGAGGTTCGGGTGGTTGACGGTGTGGTCGCCGAGCACCGCGCCGGTGGTGTCCAAAATGGACTTGAAGTACGCCTCGTGCCCCTTGACGTAACGCTGGTTCAGGAACAGCACCGGGTGCCCGCCGGAGTGCTGGATCTCCTCGAGCGCGGACGGGTCCTGCACCGCGCCGTCGTCCATCGTGATGAAGACGTACGGCTTGTCCGTGGTGATGCGGCGGACCACGCCGACCTTGCCGTCCGCGATGGCGGGTGCTTTCGCTTGCACAGTCCCGAACGGGTAGGGCCCGCCGGGTCCCAGCGTGGGTGCCGCGCCCGCAGCCGGGTTCGGCTGGCTCTGGCTCGGCGGCGCGGCCGGCGACGAACAGCCGGACAGTGCCAAAAGGCCTACCGCCGCCACAACCAGACAACGCCGCACCATGCCGGATTCCCTCCCATAGAACACTTTTGGGAGACGCCCGGCGCGTATTGGGGTTGTGGCGGTGTGGTTCAGCGCACCATCGTCAACGCCCGTTCTCGGCCGCTTTGACCAGTTGCGTCGCGAGGATCCCGATCAAGCCGCTCAGCGCGGCGCGCGCGATCGGGCCGGTGCCGGGCAGCGACTCGGTGAACGAACCCGTCCAGCGCAGGTCGGTGCCGCCCGCGGCGTTCGGGGTCAGGAGCACCTCCGCGCGGTAGTCCTTGAACGGCGCCGGTCCGGCCAAGGTGTAGACGTGCCGCCGGTCGGGCTCGTACTCCAAGGTTTCCTCGCGCACCAGCAGGGGCCACAGCCCGAGTTCGCGGATCGCACCGACGCCGCCCGCGTCGCCGAGGCTGGCCCAGCGGGACTGGACGATCAGCGGACGGGCCCAGGTCGACCAGAGTGAGCCATCGCTCTCCAGCCGGAACAGCGCGGCCGGCGGGGCCGTGCTCACCCGATTGACCTCGAACGAATAGCGGCGACCCGGCATCAACGACCTCCAGCGACAGCTTGTTGACCAAAAGATAATTAAGCGCTCTGATCAGCGTAGGTCAAGATGGGTGCGTGACGCGCCCAGACTTCGCCGCACCCCACTGGCTGGTCCAGCTCCTGCGCCCGAAACCGGTGCCCGTTCCGTGGAACATGGTGGCCCGCGCGGTGATCGCACTGGCGACGCCGCTGGCCGTCGCGTACGCGGCCGGGGACATCGCCGTCGGCGCGCTGATTTCGACGGGTGCCCTGCCGGCGGTGCTGTCCGAGGCCTCTGGCCCGTACCGCTACCGCGCCCGCCGGCTGGGCGGCGCGACGCTCGCGGCCGCCGCGGGATACTTGGTGGGCCTGTTGACCGGCGGCTCGCCGGCCTGGTCGATCCCGGCGGTCGTGCTGGTCGCGGCCGTTTCGGCGCTGATCAGCGCGGCCGGCAGCAACGCGTCGGTGGCGTCGCTGCAGATGTTCGTGTTCTGCGTGCTCGGCACCGCCCAGCACGCGACCGGCCTGCGCGTGGAGGTGCTGTTCGGCTACTTCTGCGCGGGCGCGGCCTGGAGCCTGCTGGTCGCGCTGGTGACGTGGACCGTGCGCGCCACCAGCTCCGAGCGCACGGCTGTCGCGCACGTGTACATCGAGCTGGCCGCCATGCTGTCGGCCACCGACGAGCCGACCTCGCGCGCTGCCCGCAACCAGCTCACGACGGCCATGAACACGGCGTACGACCGCCTGCTGACGGCCCGTTCGTGGCTGTCGGGCCGCGACGCCGCGTATCGGCAGCTGCTGAACCAGCTGTCCGCCACCACCCCCGCCGTGGAGGCCTCGGTCGCGCTGGTGAACGCCGGCCGCCGCCCGCCCGGAGAGGTCATCGAATACCTCACGGGCGTCGCGGCTTCGGTGCTGGCGACCCAGCCGTTGCCGCCTCCTCCGACGGCGCCTGAAGACGACGCCGACCCGGTGCTGAAGGCGTTGTACGCGGGCCTTGCGCGGATCGAGAAGGGCGACGACCGGCAGCGTCGCGCGGTTGTTTCGCCGTACCGCCGGGTGCGTGAGTGGGCGAGCTCGCTCGTGTCCGGCCCGCTGACCTGGATCGCCGCGCTGCGGCTGACGGTGTGCGTGGCGGTGGCCGAGGTGGTCGGGCTGCTGGTGCCGTTCGAGCGGACGTACTGGATCACGCTGACCGTCGGCGTCGTGCTGAAGCCGGACTTCGGTTCGGTCTTCGGCCGCGCCGTGCTGCGCGGGCTGGGCACGGTGGCGGGCGTCGGGCTCGGCGCGGCGGTGCTCGCGGTGGGCGCGCGCGGCTGGCTGCTGGTGGCGCTGATCGCGCTGTTCGCCGGCGGCGCCGCGGTGGGGAAGGTGCGCAATTACGGCATGCTCGGCACCTTCGTGACGCCGCTGATCATCCTGCAGATGGACCTCGCGCACACCGGCAGCTGGACGGTGGTGCTCGCGCGGCTGCTCGACACGGTCGCGGGCTGCTTGATCGTGCTCGTGATCGGCTATCTGCTCTGGCCGGGCTCACGCCGTCCGCGGGTCGGCGGCCGGCTCGCGGACAGCTTCGACACGGTCGCGTCGTACGTCCGCAGCGCGCTGGTGGTCGCGTCTTCGGGGGAGGCACGACTGGCCCGTTCGCGCGCCCGCCGCGCCGCCTACCGCGCGCTGTCGGACCTGCGGACGGCGTTCCAGCAGGTGATCGTGGAGCCCTCGCCCGCGGGACGGCAGGCCGTGGCGTGGTGGCCGGTGATCGCGGGGCTGGAACGCGTAACGGACGCCGTCACGGAGGTCGCGGTGACCCTGGGCCGCGACGTGCCGCCACCGTCACCCGAGGACGTTTCCCTGCTGACGGCCGCCTTGGCCGAGCTGGGCGCAGCCGTCCGCGAGCAACGCGAGCCGGCGTCGGTCCCCCTGCCGGACGGCGACCAGCTCTCCGGCGTCGTCGACCAGCTGGGCACGACGTTCGACGCGGTCCGCGGCCCGGACCTGGTGGAGCGCACCCCGTCCCGGCTGGTGCGGCGATTCCTGCCGTACCACCGGCGCACCTGAGCCCCGTTCCACCAGCTACCGGGCTCGCGGTCTTACGGCTGCGGCGGGGCGGGCGGCTGGTCGCCCTCGCCGGGCTTGCCGCTGAACTTGTCCAGGAAGTCCTTGGCCTTCTCGACCCCGCCGTCGATCTTGGAGTCCTGCCCGTCGAACTTGGACTTCGCGAAGCCGGCGGCCTTGTCGAGGCCTTCCTCGATCTTGTCGCCGTGCTCGCGCAGGGCGTCCTGGGCCTTGTTCTTGATCTCGTCGAAGTTGATGCCCATGGCTTCGCTCCCCAATCCGGATGCAGAGGAGCCTTATCGTCACACAGGCCGGGCGCCAGGCAAATCGGTCGCGACGGGTGGGTCAGTTGACTTCGCCGACGGCGACGTTTTCGTCCAGTGTGGTGATGTGCCCGCCGCGTTCGCCGAGGGCGATGAGGCCGTCGCGGGCGTCCGGGGCGGTCAGGCTGATGCGGACGCCGGAGCGGGCGGCGTCGCGGGCGGCCGAGAGGGCCAGCGCGCCTTCGTGGCCCGCGTTGATCGTCGCGGCCAGGCCGCCGGTCGAGGCGAGGGAGCCTCGCGCCGCGCCGAGGCGGCCGAGGGCCTCATCGACGATCGGGAGCAGGGCGTCGCGGTTGCCTTCCGTCATGGCGCGGACCAGCTCGGGCGACGAGCCGGCCACACGGGTGCCGTCGCGGTACGAGCCCGCCGCCAGTGACATCGCCAGCGGGCCGCCCTGCGCGCCGACCGTCGCGAGGATCGCGGCGAACAGGTGCGGCAGGTGCGAGATCCGGGCGACCGCCTCGTCGTGCGAGTCCGCGGGCAGCGGCACGGCGAACGCGCCGACGTCCAGCACCAGCCGCGTGACCTCCGCCCACGCCTCGAGGTCCGTGTCCTCCTCGACGCCGACCACCCACGCCGCGCCCTGGAACAGCGTCTCTTCGCCGGCCAGCCAGCCCGACTCGGCCGTCCCGGTCATCGGATGCCCGCCCACATAACGCGTGTACGGCGCCCGCCGTCGCACGGCGTCCACCATCGGGCCCTTCACACTGACGACGTCGGTCAGCAGGCAGTGCGCCGCGTGCTGCGCGACCAGCCGCAGCAGGTTCTCCACCGCGGGCAGCGGCACGGCCAGCACGACCACCGCGTCGGCCGCCGCGGCCCGGTGCAGCGCGGCCTCCACGTCGGTGGTCACGTCGTAGCCGGCGCGGCTCGCGGCGTCGGCGTCCACTTCGGACACCGCCGCGCCCCACGTCGTCCTGCCGCTCGCCGCTGAGGCCCGCAGCAGCGACCCGCCGATGAGCCCGAGCCCGATCACGCATACGTCTCGCACGGGGGCCATCCTGCCAGTGCGAGCCACCGGATCACAGCGTGGCCGCGAGCCGTGTCCCCTGGTCGATGGCGCGTTTCGCGTCCAGCTCGGTCGCCACGTCGGCCCCGCCGACCAGGTACACGGGCACGCCGTCCAGCCCGGCCACTAGGTCCCGCACGGGCTCCTGACCGGCGCAGACGACCACGGTGTCCACCTCCAGCAGCCGCGGCGACCCGTCGACGGTGATGTGCAGCCCGGCGTCGTCGATCCGCTGGTAGGTGACGCCCGAAATCCGCTCGACGCCCTTCGCCTTCAGCGCTGCCCGGTGCACCCAGCCGGACGTCTTGCCCAGCCCCGCGCCGATCGGCCCTTTTTTGCGTTGCAGCAGGTAGACCTGCCGTGGTGACGGCTCGGGCCGCGCCGCGCCGAGCCCGCCCGCGGCCAGCTCCGGGTCGGTGACCCCCCACTCCGCCATCCAGGCCTCGCGGTCGAGCGCGGGCGAGGACGTGTGCGTGAGGAACTCGCTCACGTCGACCCCGATCCCGCCCGCGCCGATCACCGCGACCCGCGCGCCGACGGGACGGCCGTGCCGGACGACGTCCACGTAGGACAGCACTTTCGGGTGATCGATGCCCGGCAGCGACGGCACCCGCGGCGTGACGCCCGTGGCGAGCACGATCTCGTCGAACCCGGTCAGCTCCGCCGCGGTCACCCGCGTGCCGAGGTGCACCTTGACGCCGGTGACCTCCAGCCGCCGCTGGTAGTAGCGGATGGTCTCGGCGAATTCCTCCTTGCCCGGGATCAGCCGCGCGATGCCGAACTGGCCGCCGACCTCGTCGTCGGCCTCGAACAGCTCGACGCCGTGGCCCCGCTCGCCCAGCGCCGTCGCGGCCGCGAGCCCGGCCGGGCCGGCGCCGACCACCGCGACGTTCTTGGCGCGGCGGGCCGGCGCCAGCGTCAACGTGGTCTCGTGGCCCGCGCGCGGGTTGACCATGCAGGACACCGGCTTTCGGCCGAACGCGTGGTCCAGGCAGGCCTGGTTGCAGGCGATGCAGGTGTTGATCTCGTCCTCGCGCCCGGTCTCGGCCTTGCGGATCCACTCGGGGTCGGCGAGGAACGGCCGGGCCATCGACACCAGGTCGGCGTCACCGCTCGCGAGCGCCTCTTCCGCGACCTGCGGCATGTTGATCCGGTTCGAGGTGACGACCGGGATCGACACGTGCGGCTTGAGCTTTCCGGTCACCCAGGTGAACGCCGCGCGCGGCACGGACGTGACGATCGTCGGCACCCGCGCCTCGTGCCAGCCGATGCCGGTGTTGATGATCGTGGCGCCCGCAGCCTCGACCTCCTTCGCCAGCGCGACCACGTCGTCCCAGCTCTGGCCGCCCGGCACCAGGTCGAGCATGGACAGCCGGTAGATGATGATGAAGTCGGGCCCTGCCGCCGCGCGTGTCCGCCGCACGACCTCGACGGCGAACCGCCGCCGCTTCTCCGGCGTGCCGCCCCAGCCGTCGGTGCGCTTGTTGGTCCGCTCGGCCAGGAACTGGTTGATCAGATAGCCCTCGCTGCCCATGATCTCCACGCCGTCGTATCCGGCTTCACGCGCGAGCGCGGCGCTGTCGGCGAAGGCGCGGATCTGCCGGCGCACGCCGTAACCGGTCAGCGCGCGCGGCCGGAACGGGTTGATCGGCGCCTTGATGCTCGACGCCGAGACGCTCAGCGGGTTGTAGGAGTATCGGCCCGCGTGCAGGATCTGCAGCGCGATCTTGCCCCCGGCCTCGTGGACGGGCGCGGTCAGCTGCCGGTGCTCACGGGCTTCCGCCGGCGTGGACAGCTTCGAGGCGAACGGCAGCAGCCAGCCCGTCCGGTTGGGCGCGAACCCGCCGGTGACGATCAGCCCGACGCCGCCGCGCGCGCGTTCCGCGTAGTACTCCGCCAATTCCGGGAAATGCTTCGCGCGGTCCTCGAGCCCGGTGTGCATCGAGCCCATGAGCACGCGGTTGCGCAGCGTCGTGAAGCCCAGGTCGAGCGGGGCGAGCAGGTGCGGGTACGGCGTCATGAGCGGTCCTTGTCTTGGTGCAACGCCTTGTCTTGGTGCAACGCGGTCAGGATCTCCTCGAACCACTCCACCTGGCCCTCTTCCACGCGGATGCCGCCGCGCAGCACGAGGTACTGGTGCAGCGGCTGACCGTGCAGTGCCGTGGGTGAGGGGAAGTCGCGTTTCTCGATCTGGCGGTAGGCATCGAGGCGTTCGGCGTGCGCGTCGCGGTGGCGGGTGATCTCGGCGGCAACAGCGCGCGCGTTCCCGAAGGACGCGCCGCGGATCTTCACGGCCAGCTCCTGCGGCCCCGACGACGGGTCGGGCTCGGCCAGCCAGCGCCGCAGTTCGGCCCGCCCGGCGGCGCCGACGGTGTAGACCTTCTTGTCCGGCCTGCGCTCCTGCGCGACGACGTCCACGGCCACCCAGCCGGCTTCCTCCATCCGCTTCAGCACGCGGTAGATCTGCTGGTGGGTGGCGCTCCAGAACAGGCCGATGGACTTTTCGAAGCGGCGCGCCAGCTCGTAGCCCGAGCCCGAGCGTTCGGACAGCGAGACCAGGATCGCGTGCTCCAATGCCATGCCGATCAGGGTGCTATGCAACTAGTTGCAGTGCAACGGAGTGCAAGGCACGTCACCCGGCCGGGTGGGGCAAAACGGGTCGACGAATCGCGCGAAACGACCAGGATGGGATCGTGCACCCGGTACTCGAACTGATCACCGAACGGCTGGCGACGGGCAGTGTTCCGGGACAGCGAACGGATTCGCGCCGCCTCGCGCTGGCGATCGAGGGCGGCAGCAGCCGTGGCACCTACTCCAGCGGCATGGTCCTGGCGCTCGACGAACTGGGCGCGACCCCCGCGTTCGACGCCGTCTACGGCTCCTCGGCCGGCGCGCTGAACGGCGCCTGGCTGCTCTGCGGCCGGTCCCAGACGGGCGTGCGGACCTGGTGGAACCCGACGGTCATGCGGCGGATCATCAACCCGCTGCACACCCTGCGCGGGCGCGCGGTGATCGACCTGGAGTACCTCGTGCACCAGGTCTACTCGGTCCTGGAACCGATGGACTTCCCGGCGATCCTGGCCAACCCGGTCTCGTTCCACCCGCTGGCCACCGACGCGGACACCGGCGAGTCCACCGACCTGTACCCGTTCATCGACGACGTCGACGCGATCAAGACCGCGCTCGCCGCCTCCTCCTGCATGCCCGTGCTGGCCGGCCCGCCGATCGCGATGGGCGGGCGCCGGTTCGTCGACGCGGGGGTCGCGGAGCCGCTGCCGTTCCGGACCGCGCTGGCCCAGGGCGCGACCGATGTGCTGGTGCTGCGGACCCGCCGCGAGGACGAGATCCCGGTGCCGCCCCCGCGTGTGCAGGACGTGGTCGTGCCCCGGTTCCTGCGCCGCCAGGCGCCCGGCACGATCACCGCGTGGCGCGAGCAGTACGAACGCGATCTCGAAGACGAGCGTTTGCTCCGCGAAGACCCGCGCCTGGTGAGCGTCCGCCCTCCGGCGGGTGCCCCGGACGTCGGCGCGCTGGAACGCGATCCCGCCGTGCTGCGCCGCGCGGTCGAGCTGGGACTTGAAGCCGTGTACGCGGCGCTTGAGTTGCTGCGTAAGGCTTCTTAGCTGCGGCTCGCGGGGGCGTCAACCCCGGGATTGAACCGGCAAGGTCAGAGCGACGGCTTCCGCGCCACGCCGCCGATCACGCGGGACTCCGAAGGGGTCTTCTTGAACACCGTCGCCTTGTCCGGGTGCCATGCCGGCGCGTAGACCAGCCCGGGCTTGAGCAGCGGCCAGCCGCCGAAGAAGCGTTCGAACTCGGTCATCGTGCGCAGTACGCCGGGGTTCGTGGTCGACTCGTAGTACTCCAGCAGGTCGGCCAGGGCCTGGCGCTCGTCGTCGTCGACCGGGTTCTCGTTGGTCATCTGCGAGAGCACCAGCAGCGAGCCGGGGGCGAGGCGATGCCGGTAGTACTCCAGCAGGCCGTCTGGGTCCTGATCGTCCTTGATGAAGTGCAGGACCGCGTTGACGATCAGGGCGACCGGGCGGCGGACGTCGATCACGTCGGAGTCCATCACGCGGTCCCACAGCTCTTCGGGCTGCAGCAGGTCCGCGGCGATCGCCTCGTGCCGCTCCGGGTCGGCGGTGTCGGCGAGCAGGATCTGGGAGTGGGCCAGCGCGACGGGCTCGTTGTCGATGTAGAGCACGTGGACGTCGTGCTCCGGGCGCTCCTCATCGGCGACCTCGTGCACGTTGCCCGCGGTCGGCAGGCCGGAGCCGATGTCGACGAACTGGTGGACGCCGGCCCGCACGCACTGGCGCACGGCGCGGCCGAGGAACTGCCGGCTGGTCATGCAGTAGTCGCCCATCAGCGGCAGCCGCGCGCGCACCTTCTCCGCGAACTCGCGGTCGATCGCCCAGTTCGTCGAACCGCCGATGAAGTAGTCGTAGATCCGGGCCGCCGACGGTCGGTCGAGGCTGTTTTCCACGGCCCGCAGGGCTTCGTCTCGTTCGATCATGACCGTCCTCACCGCTCGCTTCGCGACCCATGCTAACCACGGTCCGCAGGAGGCGGATCAGGCCGGGCTGAACGATTCCCGGTAGGCGTTCACGGATGCCGTCAACTGGTCCATCGCGGCGCGCATCCGGCCCAGAGTCTTGTTGTCGAAGCCCATCGCGGCACCGATGTGCGACGGGATCTGCTCGGCCTTCGACCGCAGGGCGGTCCCGTCCTCGGTGAGGGTGATGCGCACGGAACGCTCGTCGTCGGCCTGGCGGTCACGGCGTACGAGGCCCGCCTTCTCCAGTCGCTTGAGTAGTGGCGAGAGGGTGCCGGAGTCGAGGTTCAGCGCGGCGCCGAGTTCCTTGACCTGTTGCTTGTCGTGCTCCCACAGCGCCAGCATTACCAGGTACTGCGGATACGTGAGGTCGAGCGGCTCGAGCAGGGTCCGGTAGAGCGACGTCACCGCCCGCGATGCGGAGTACAGCCCGAAGCAGAGCTGGTCGTCGAGCAGCAGCGAACCGGTTTCGCCGTGGTCCTGGTCGGTCATGGGGATCCTCCGTTCCCTGCCGGAACGCTCCATCCTCCCCGAAGTACCCCTACGAGAGCAACTCAAGTGCCTTAGATCTCATCGAGGGCATTTTGATTGTGCACAACTAAGTTGTGAGCTAATTTCAAGTCACCATCCGTTCCCGAGGAGGCAGAAATGACCGCCAATCCGAAGAACCTGATCCTGGAGCCGGCCGCGCAGGCGTTCGCCGAAGCGACCAGCGAGCCCCCGTTCCTCTTCCAGCTCCCGCCCGCCGAGGGCCGGAAGGCCGTGGACGGGGTGCAGGACGGTGACGTCGCCATGGCGCCCGCCGACATCGAGGTGCTGACTGTCCCGGGCGGACCGAACGGTGCGGTCGAGGTCCGCATCGTGAAGCCCGAAGGCGTGACCGGCGACCTGCCCGTGCTCGTCTACATCCACGGCGCCGGCTGGGTTTTCGGCGACTTCCACACCCACGAGCGGCTGGTCCGAGAACTCGCCGCAGGTACCGGCGCGGCTGTGGTTTTCCCGGAGTACAGCCGTTCCCCCGAGGCGCGCTACCCGGTCGCCATCGAGGAGAACTACGCCGCGGTTCAGTGGGTCGTGCGGCACGGCGCGGAGAAGGGGCTCGACACCACGCGCATCGCGATCGCGGGTGACTCGGTCGGCGGGAACATGGCGGCGGCGCTGACCCTGATGGCCAAGGAACGCGGTGACGTCAGCTTCCTGCAGCAGGTGCTCTTCTACCCGGTCACCGACGCGAGCTTCGACACCGAGTCGTACCACGAGTTCGCCGAGGGCTACTTCCTCGCGCGTAATGGCATGAAGTGGTTCTGGGACCAGTACACGACCGACGAGGCGCAGCGCGCGGAGATCACCGCGTCACCGCTGCGGGCGTCGTCGGAGCAGCTCGCCGGGCTGCCGCCGGCGCTTGTGATCACCGGTCAGGCGGACGTGCTCCGTGACGAAGGCGAGGCGTACGCGGCCAAGCTGCGCCAGGCCGGCGTCGCGGTGACGGCGGTTCGGTACCAGGCCGTCATCCACGACTTCGTGATGGTCAACGCGCTGCGTGAGACGCACGCCGCGGAGGCCGCCATCACCCAGGCGATCACCGTGCTGCGGCGCGCTTTCGGCAGCTGAAGCCGGTAATTCATGGTCTGGCGGGCCTCCTTCGTTTTCCTGTGACGCGAGTCACCTGATCACAACGAGCGGGGTCCGCCAAACGTGTTATTAGTACAGCGGGTTCCGACTTCCGGACACGCGTCCTGGAGGTTTCCCGTGCACCTGAGCAGCATCCGGCTGGACTCGCCGGTCGAGCTGGGCGTCATCGCCGCGCTGGCCGTGCTGGCGGTCATCGCCGTGCCGTGGTTCTGGGACCGCTGGCGCAAGCGCAAGCAGCTCGGCCGCAGCGCGACGGTGCTGACGGCCGTGGTGCTCGTGGTGGTCAGCCTCGCCATGACAGGCAACCTGATCGGCGGCTTCTTCCCGACGGTCGGCGCGCTGGTCGGCACCGGCGCGTACTCCTCCGACGGCACCAGCGCCGAGGGCGGCGACAACGGCGCGGACCTCGACCAGCTGCGCGACGCCGGCGCGATGCACGCGAAAGCCGGCAAGGGGACCGTCGTGCACATGAAGGTGGCCGGCCGCCGGACCGGGCTCAGCCGCGACGCCGTGGTCTACCTGCCGCCGCAGTACTTCGAACCGGCGTACCGCACGCTGCGGTTCCCGGCGATCGAGTGGATCCCGAACTACCCGTCCGGGCCCGAGATCGCCGCCATCTACAAACTGCCGGACCAGCTCGACGAGGCGATCAAGAAGCACGCCCTGCCACCGACCGTCGTGGTCGTCCCCGACCCCACGGGCCAGCCGAAGATCGGGCACGACACCGAATGCGTCGACGAGGTCAACGGCACGCCCAACGACACCTACCTCTCCGCGGATGTGCGCGAGTGGGCCATCCAGCGCCTCGGCCTCAACCCGGACCGGCGCGCGTGGACCATCGCGGGCTGGTCGTCCGGCGGTTATTGCGCGATGAACATGGTGACGCGCCATCCGCAGTGGTTCGGCCAGGCTGTGAGCGTCGGCGGGTACGACAAGGCCCAGGACAACGACGGCCAGACCGAGGACCTCTTCCACGGCCGTCACGACATCGACGACGCGAACAACGTGCGCCTGAACGTCCGCCTGCACCCGTCACCGGTGGAAATCCTTGCGGTCGCGGGGACCCAGGAGAAGTACGAGAGCTTCGCGATCGGCCAGATCCACCAGGCCGCGCAGGCGCCGGTCCGGGTCTACTCGTGGGCGATCCCGGACGCGGGCCACAACATGAACACGTTCAAGTCCCAGCTGCCCGACCTGCTGGCATGGATCGGCGAGCGCATTCCCGCGCCCGCGGTAGTCGGCAGGCACGTCGACGTCAGCGGCGGGGTGCGGCCGTGGCCGCTGCCCGTCTCGGGCGCGCGCGGCGGGCTGTCGGCGATGGAGCAGTGAGTCAGTTTCGCAGTAGTGGCACGAGGTTCTTGACCACGTTCGTGATCTGCTGCTTCGCGGTGTCGTAGCCGACGGACTTCGGCTGCTCGGTCAGCACGACGACCAGGTAGCGGCTTTTCCCGACCAGACCGGTCGTGTGGAGCATCATCGTCGGGTCGCAACAGGACCAGCCCTGCTTGACGGCCCACGGCAGGCCGCCCACGGCGTCGGGGATGCCGAAATACTGACGGAAACCGTCGGAGCCGTACTCCGTGGCGTCGAGCAGCGCGTGCAGGATGATTTCGCGGGCGGCCGCGGGGGCCTCGTCGAGCAGATAGTTGTAGATCCGCACGATGTCGGCAGCGGTGATTTTCGTGTCGCCCCAACGTCCGGGGCTTGACGGCGGCTGCGTTCCAGTGAGGGCCATGCGCTGGACCGCGTTGGTGACGGTCGACGTCTCGCCGCCGTCGACCCAGAGCCGGCTGGCGACGGCGTCGTCGCTGCGGGAGAGCATTTTCTGAACGAGGGTGGGCGATTGCCCGGCCTCCAGCGCGATGAGGAGCTTGACGAGCGACGCCGACGTGCAGGTGCGGTCCGCGTTCACGGAGAGCGCGAAAGTGCCTTTCGCACGGTCGAACACGATGGCGCTGACGTGCCCGACCGGCAGCAGTGCCTCCAGCGCCGCGCTGCTCGGGTTCTCCGGATCTTCCGGGTTTTCCGAAGTGGTAATCGGCTTTCCCGAGGCGCGGCCGATTTCGGCGACGGCGATCGGCGACGGCGCGTGGCCCGGTGGCACCAGCACCACAACGGTCAGCCCGGTCAGTGCTCCCCGGCCCAGCCCCACGAGGAGAAGCAGGTTCACCTTGCGCATGACCGGACTTGTCCGATCGCCCCGGCAGAGTTCGCCGGATCGGGTGACTTTGTGGGATAGCTCCCGGATCGGGACGAATCCGGTGACGCGCTGAGCGGCTGTGGGCAAGCACCGGCGTTTCGCACCGGGTGAGGACTGGGTATTCCTTGGGGGTCACTTCACCATTGGGAAGGACTGGAGTCATGGTTCATGCGCATGGAGCCCGGATCCGGGTGGAGGGCCTGCAGCCCGCGCAGGTCCTGGCCGCCCTCGTCGCCGTGGTGTTCCTGGTCTTCGGCATCGTGGGGTTCACCAGGACCGGGTTCGGCGACTTCACCGGCCACCACGACGCCGGTTTCTGGCGGTTCTCCGCCAACCCGATGAACAACCTCGTGCACGTGGTGACCGGCCTGCTCGGCCTGGCGCTCGCGTTCGGCTCCGGTCGCGCGCGCGTCTTCGGCTGGCTGCTGTTCTTCGGCTACGGGGTGCTGTTCGTCTGGGGCTTGATGATCGCCGGGACGATCACGGCCAAACCGTTCGCCAACGCGGGCAACCCGCTCGACCTGACCGCCGCGGACAACTGGCTGCACCTCGGCATCGCCGCGCTCGGCCTGGTGATCGCCGTACTGCCGGCGCGCCGCCGCGTCCGGATCCCGGAGCAGGACACCACTCCGGCGGCCGACGCGGCGACGACCGTGGAGCGGTCCGCTCCGGTCGGCGCTGCTGAGGATCAGACCACGGCTGCCCGTGACAGCGACACGATTGTCCGCGACTCTCCCAGCCAACGCGAGAAGCACGGGCCGGGCCTGGCGCACTAGGAGGGGGTGTCCTCAAAGCCACCTGGCGAGGACGGCCGGCCGGTCCCGCGCGGCCGGCCGTCAACCCTGAAGCCCCTGGCATAAATCGGAAGGACCTTCGGGCAACGTTGCGCCCCGCCGCAACGCCGCCCGGCAGCAGGCGTCTCTCTGAGTAAAGCCTTGACAATTGCTGCAAGAGGGGCGCGAAATGGGATTCACCGCGAAGAAGGCGATCAGGCTGGCGATGATCGGCGGGGCGATCGCCGCCACGGCAACCCTTTCCGCGTGCGGCGGAAACACTGCCGGAAACAGTTCTCCGGTGAAGAACGCGGCGGATTCCGCGGCCATCCAGCGTTCACCGCAGGGGGCGGCCACCGGGGGATCCGGCGGCTCCGGCAAAGCGAACGGCGACTTCACCGACGCGAACGGCAACGTCAACTGCAGCAAGCTGGGCGGCAAGCACGTCAGCCCTCCCGGCGGCCCGCAGATGGACGTGTTCGCCGACACGGCGACCACCGGCGGCAACCCGGGCTGCGACACCGCATTCAGCGTGATCAACGAGTACTACAAGGAAATCCCGGCCAAGGGCGAAGGTCCCGGCAAACGCGTGCTCGACATCTTCGGCGACTGGACCTGTGCCGGACAGGCGGACGCCGCCAACCCCAACGGCACCGTCTGCGGCAAGGGCGCCACTGACTACATGATCGAGACGCGGCCGGCCAGTCAGGCCAACGCACCGGCACCGGCACCGGCGCCTCAGCCGCAGCAGCGCCGGTTCCCGAATACCACGCAGAAGGTGCAGTTCACCGGCTTCGACACCAGCGTCAACATGGCCACCTTCCAGCTGGTCGGCTTCCAGCCCGGCGGCCCCGACGGCGGCCATTACGACCGGGTCGACGAGAAGATCTACCGTCTCCCGCTGGCCGGCCGTGCCATCGTGTGGAGCGCGGCCACCCTCTGCCAGAACGACAACCAGGTCACTGTCGACGACCAAGGCCTCGGCAACCTGCGGTGCGACGATGAGCAGCTGCGCCAAACCCTGCTCGGCGGGAGCGCTACCCCGGCCCTCGCCCAGATCCTGGTGAGCGGCGACGACCAGATCGCCGAGGTCAAAGAGATCTACCACCCTTGATCAGCACATGCCTTCGCTGAAAAGGGCGGCCGGGAATCTCCCGGCCGCCCTTTTCGTGAAAACCACCTTCGTTGGTCGGCTGCCTGCCGAACATTTCATTTGACAATCTCTGGCGTGACCTCCCGCAATTTCGGGTTTGCCCACCGGGGAGACGCCTGGAAAGCGAGATCTGTGGTCGGTCGGCAGAGCCGGCACGCGGTTTTCGAGTGCGAAGATCCTCGCCCCGTTCGAGGAGGCGAACCGCCGTCGTCCCCGGCACCGGTGCACGGTTCCCCGTGTGGCGGTCGCGTCGACTACCTTCAGCCATCTTCGAGGGCACGATCGACCAGTCGCCCGGCGGCGCCCATGTATTGCGCGGGGTCGAGCAGATCAGCGAGCTTCGAGGCGTCCAGCACCGCGGTGACCTCCGGTGATTCGGCGAGGATGGCGTCCAGCGGGCGGTTTTCCTCGATCGCTCGCGCGGATGCGGCGCCGAGTACTTCCTTCGCGTGTGCCTTGCCGAGCAGTGGTGCGAGCGTGGCGGAGAGCCGTTCGGACACGATCAGCCCGTGCGTGAGCGCGAGGTTTGCCGCCATCCGGTCGGGGTTCACGACGAGTCCGCGCGCCAGCTCGACGGCCGTGTGCGCCGCGCCGCCGGTCAGCCGCAGGCATTCGCGCAGCAGTTGCCACTCGGCTTGCCAGACGCCGGCGGACCGTTCGTCCTCGGCCAGCCCCGCCTGCGCCACGCCTGCCGCCAGCACCGGCACCTGCAGCGCGGCGGAGCGGATCAGCGCGGACAGCACCGGGTTGCGCTTGTGCGGCATGGCGGACGAGCCGCCGCCGGCTGGTTCGGTGACCTCGCCCAGTTCGGTGCGCGTGAGCGTGAGGACGTCGACGGCGAACTTTCCCAGCGCGACGGCAGCCATCGCCAGGACACTGGCGACGTCGGCCACCGGCGTTCGATTTGCGTGCCACGGCAGCGTCGGCGCGGCGAGGCCGGTCTCCTCGGCGAAGGCGCCGACCAGATGCTCGGCGTAGTCGTCGGTGCCGTCGCCGTACTCGGTGTACGCGGCGAGCGTCCCGGCCGCGCCGCCGAGTGAGACGGGCAGCCCGCCGTCGAGCACGTGCCGCACACGATGGGCGGCGTCGAGCACGACCTGCCGCCACGTCGCGGCCTTGAGCCCGAACGTGGTGGGCACGGCGTGCGCGGTGAGCGTGCGCCCGGGCATGGTCGTGTCGCGGTGCGCGCGGGCCAACTCGCCAAGTGCGTTCGCCGTGGCTTCGAGGTCCTCGACGATCAACCGCAACGTCCCCTGGGCGACCAGCATCATGGCCGTGTCGACGATGTCCTGGCTTGTCGACCCGCGGTGCACGTAATCCGCTGCTCCCGCATCCACCCGCCCGACCGCGGCGGTCAGCGCTTTGACCAGCCCGACCACGGGATTCGCCGTCGCCCGAGCCTCCCGAGCCAACGCGGTGACGTCGATCCCCGGCGCTCCGGCGGGACTGGCCGGTGCTGAGCCGCCGAGCCCGGCAGGATTGGCCAGTTCCTGGCCGCCGACCTCTGCCGCGGGCTGGCCGCCGAGTTGCTTGGCGGCCGCGGTGATCACCTCCGCCGCTTCGGCCGGGACAGTGCCGAGCCGTGCTTGGGCCCGGGCGAGTGCGGCCTCGGCGTCCAGCATGGCTCGCAGCCAAGCGCCGTCCCCGGTGCTCGCTTCAGCCGGTGTCCCGGCCCGCACCGGCGATAACAACCCGGAATCAGGATCGGCGGTCATACGCCCAGCATCGCACGCAGCCACCGGCCCGGCCTGGACGCGCGTGCGTGCCTCTGGCCACCGCCACCGCCACCGCCGCCGCTACTGCCACTCCACTGCCACTGCCATCGGCACCCGCTGCCATCGGCGTCGCCGCCACCGCCACCGCCGCCGCCGCCGCCACCGCCACCGGCGTCGCTGCCGCCACGGTCACCGCCATCGGCACGACTGCCATCGGCCTCGCCACCGCCACCGCCACCGATGTCGTCACCGCCACCGGCATCGATATCGCCACCGCCGCCATCGCATCGCCGCTATCGGCGTCGCTGCTGCCGCCGCCACCGCAATCGGCGCCACTGCCGCCACCGGCGTCGTTGCCGCAGCAATCACTGCCGCCGCAGTCACTGCTACTGCCCCAGCAGCCGCTGCCGAAGCGGCCACCAAGACCGTCTCACCACTGAGGCTTGGACGCTCCAGGACTCTTCAAGCGGTCCACCGTTGTGTTTCACCAGTTCAGTGGCCCACCGTCCCGTCGATGGCCTCGCGGAGGAGGTCGGCGTGGCCGTTGTGGCGGGCGTACTCCGCGATGAGCGACAGCAGCATCCAGCGGAGCGTGAACGGTTCACCGGTGCGTGCGGACGTGCCCCGCTGTTCCAGTGACTTCGCCGCCGCCACGATCTTGCGCGAGCGGTCGCATTCCGAGCGCCACACGGCCAGCGCTTCCTGGGCGTCGCCGTCGAGGGAGTCCATGTCCTGATCCGGGTCTTCGTCGGAGTAGTACAGGATCGGGACGTCCTCGCCGGCGAACTGCTGGCGGAACCACCACCGTTCGCATCCGGCCAGGTGGCGCGCCAGCCCGTGCAGCGACAAGGTGGACGGCGCCGCAGCGCGCGAGGACAGCTCCTCTTGCCCGAGCCCCTCGCATTTCAGCTCGAACGTTCGGCGGTGCCACTCCAGAAAAGCCTCCATCGACTCACGTTCCCCGGCCAGCCGGGGGATCGGCGTCCGATCACCGGGAACGGTGGCCGGGGAATGAGCAGGTGTGTTCGTCATGCCCTGCAGCCTCTCACCCGCCACCGACAATTTTGACGCTCCGAGGTTGAACTGTCCACAAGGGAGTGTCGTGGTCAGGTCCAGGGGTGAAGGTCTTCACGCCGGGTCCGCGGGCCGGGCCAGTCTCCCCGCCAGCGGGCTGTAACAAGAGCGTGCAGGCGGCCGAAAGACAGGTGACGCCCAGGTCGGGCCCGGTGGCTCTCGCTTCCGGAACAAGGGGGACTCGTGAAGTATTTCGTGGTGGGTGCGGTGCTGCTCGTCAGCCTGGCGGCGTGTAGCAGCGCCCCGGCGGCCGAGGCGCCCAAGGGGCCAGAAGCGCTGGGGCCCGACGGGTTGCGGGGGTTGACGCCCGGGATGGCGTTGAGCGCCGCCGTCGCGGGTGGTGCGCTGGCGGTCAAGCCGATGTCCGTCCTGGGCGGTTGTGCCGCCTATACCTTCGCGGGTGGGACCGCGCCGGACGCGGGCACCATGGCCGCGGAGTCCGCTGCGGCAACGAGGGCCGCCGACCTGAACCAGCAGGCCACCGCCGCCGATGCGAAGGTCTCGCATCCCGGGCTGCACGCCTCGGCCGCCGATTACGCTCGCTCGGCGAAGGAGTCCGCGGACGCGGCCCAGCTGAGCGCGTCCGCGGCCATGGCGATCGCCGACCTGGCCACTCTGCGGGAAGCCCGGGACGCTCGCCTTGCCGTGGGCGGCGGCGCGTCGTTCGGCAAGAATTCGCTGCGTGCGCTGGTCGCGCCGCCCGCCGTGAAAACACCGGAGGGTGCCGGCGCCGGCACGCCCCTGGCCGACCTGCACCAGAAGTACGACGCCCAGGGCCTCAAGCCGACTCCGGCCGGGCACTTCGCGGTGCCGGTTTCCGGCAAGCCCGGCTGGACGTACGACTTCGCGGTCGCCGACGGCGCGAAGGTGGGCACCCTCTCCTTGGTCGCCGAGGCGGTGTCCTGCGGCTGACCGGCTCGGGCGGCGACTTCGGCAACACCGACACTCCTCATTGGACACTCGCTGGGTGGCGCTGCCGTCGTTCCTCGACGGCAGAGCCAAGCCGCCGCAGGCCGAACGCATCGAACAGCTCGGCGCTGCGCTGCTGCGCCAAAATAGTTGTCGCGAGGGGACCTTTCGCGACACCAAAAACTGGCGTCCTGGGCCCGAGTGCGGTGAGAATCGGAGATCGTTGTCGTCCGTCTCCGAAAGGGGCAGTGAAATGCCGGAAGCCACCTCTGACCACAGTGGACTGTTGACCGTTCTCGGGATCGGCCGCCGCGAGCTGGAGTCGTTGCTGAAGTTCGTCGACGTGCGGATCTGCGCGGAAGGGTGTGACAACACGCTGAAGCACGCTGAGCACTGGGCCGAGTCCAACGACGTCGGCTGGCCACCGCTTTTGGCAGGTCTGGCGGAGAGCGGGGCCCATTGCGACTGTGAGATCGTGGCGAACATGGCCTCGATCTTCGACGCCGCATGAGTTCAGCCGGCGTGGGCCTCGGGAACCGGCTCCGTCCAGGCCTGCATGAGTTCCGCGTACCGCCGGGAGCGCCGGAGCAGCTCCGCGTGGTGTCCGAGGGCGGTCTCACGGCCGTCCAGCACCAGGACGCGGCCGGCGCGCAGCGCGGAGGAGAGGCGGTGTGCGATCACGATGAGCGTGCCGCCGCGGGTGGCAAAGGCGCGTTCCGCGTGGGCCTCGGCGATGGGGTCCAGGTGCGACGTCGCCTCGTCGAGGATGATGATGCGCGCGCCGCACGCGTACACCCGGGTGAGTGCGACGAGCTGGGCCTCGCCGGCGGAGAGCCCTTCCTTGTCGTGGCCCAGCTCGCCGTCCAGGCCGCCGAGGCGGGCGACGAGGGCGCCCGCGCCGACGATCTCCGCGGCGGCCCGGAGCTGGACGTCGGTCGCGGTGGGAGCGAAGAGGCTGAGGTTGTCGCGGATGGTGCCGGCGAACACGTAGGCCTCCTGCGGGATCAAGGCGACCAGCTCGTGTCTCTTGTGGACGGACCGGACCGGCCGGCCGCCCAGCAGCACCTGGCCGGCCTGGGGTTCCAGCAGGCCCGTGAGCAGACCGGCGAGGGTCGACTTGCCGATCCCGCTCGGGCCGACCACCGCGAGGTGCTCGCCGGGCCGCAGGTCCAGGTCGAGACCGCGGACCACGGGCTCCGGAGCGGCGCCCCAGCGGAACGTGAGGCCGCGGACGGTGAGATCGGTGCCGCGGGGCTCGGCGGTGCCGACCGGTTCGCCGGGCACTTCGGCGGTCTCGGCCAGCCGGCGCAACGCGACGAGCAGGCGCAGCACCACGGTGCCGGCAGTGGCGGCGAGGCCGCGCAGCGCGGGCTGCATCGTGGTGGCCAGGTAGACGAGCGCGCCGAGCGCCCCGCCCGCCGTCAACTCGCCGCGGGCGACCATGGCCGGGGCGAGGGTGAGCGCGAGCAGAAGGGGGACGAAACCGCCGAGAGAGATCACCAGCGAACGCGCGGCGCCGGACCAGGCGACGCGCACGGCGGCGCTCGCCTGCCGGTCGACGGCGTCGTAGATGCCCAGTGCGGCAACGGGTTCCGCGCCACACGCGACGACGTCGCGCATACCGGAGAGCGCGGTGCCGACCGTCTCGGCGGTGTGCTCGTCGGCCAGTGCCAGCGCGCGCTGACGCCGTGCGAGGGAAGACAGCAGGCAGGCGAACACGGCGACGGAGAGCACCACGGGCACCGCGACGGGCAGCACGAGCTGCCCGGCCACCGTCACGAGTCCCGCGATCGCGGCGATGGTGGTCACGACCATCGCGCGGGCCTGCACCAGCAATCCGGCCGTAGCGTCCCGGACCACCTCGACGTGCTGGGTGATCCGCGCGACGCCGCTCGCGTCCGGCCGGTTCCGCGGCGGCGCGGGATCGTGCAGCACCCCCCGGACCACGGCCGTCACCAGCGCGTCGCGCAGCGGCTCCACTACCTTGCCGAGCTGGTGCCACACCAGCCGCGAACCGAAGGCGCCCAACAGCGCGGCGGCGCCGAACAGCGCCAGCCAGGCGACGCCGACGCCGGGCCGTCCCGCGGCGAAGCCCTGGTCCACGGCCAGCTCCACGAGCCGTCCGGAGAAGAACGCGGGCGCGCCCTCGAGCACGGAACAGCCCAGCAGCACGAGCCCTCCGCGCCACTGCCGGCCGAGCGCCGCCCAATAAAGCTGCCGGACGCTCATGCCGATTCCTTGTCGAGGACGACCTGTTGTGGCGTCGCCAGCCGGGGGGAGGTGCGGCCTATGGGCACCACGGTGAGCTGACGGCGGGCGGTCACGCGGGGTCCTCGGCGCACGCGGATTCCTCGGTGAACACGGCGCGGTAGTCGGGCAGCCGCCACAGCCGGGTGTGCGGTGCGACGGCGCGGACGCGTCCGTTGTCCAGCCACACCACGGCGTCGGCGCGGGAGGCGGTGGTCGTGCGGTGGGTGACGACCACGCGGGTCCGGCCGGGCAGCACGGCGGAGATCGCGTGTTCCACGGCGGCTTCGGTGACCGTGTCGAGGCTCGCGGTGGCGTCGTCGAGCAGGAGCACGCGGGGGCTGTGCACGATCGCGCGTGCCAGGCCGAGGCGCTGGGCTTCGCCGCCGGAAAGCGGGGTTTCGGAGAGCGGGGTTCGGTAGCCGTGCGGGAGGCGCGCGACGACGTCGTGGATCTGCGCGGTCCGGCAGGCGCCGCGGACGGCGGTGTCGCCGGCCCACGAGCCGTAACCCACGGCGTCGGCGACGGTGGCACCCAGCAGGGCCGGGCGTTCGAAGCCGTAACCGATGACGGCGCGCAGTTCTTCGGGACGGAGGCGGTGCAGGCCGCGGCCGTCCAGGAGGGCCTCGCCGGCCTCGGGCGCGCGCAGTCCGCCGAGTACACCGACCAAAGTGGACTTCCCGGAGCCGGAGCGGCCGACGACGGCGGTGCACGTGCCGGCCGGGACCACGAGGTCGACGTCGGTGAGCGCGGTGCCGACGGTGACCCCGCGCAGTTCCAGCGTGCCGTGGCCGGGCAGCAGGCCGAGGCGGCCGCGGTCCGGGGCGTCGGCGTCGAGCACCTCGGCGAGCCGCTGCGCGCACGAACGCGCGCGGGAAAGCGTGGTGAGCAAGGGAATCTGCGTGATGAGACCCATGCCGAGGGCCACATAGCCGAGTGCGGCGAGCACGTCGCCGATGGTCAGGCGGCCGTCCAGTACGCCGAAGCCCGCGGCGGTCAGCGCGACCAGCTCGACGGCCGGCAGCAGCAGCGCGGCGCGCCAGACCATCCGGGCCTGGGTGCGCCACATGCCGCGCCCGGCGAGGGTGAGGCGTGGCAACGGACGGAGGACGCGCTCCGCCTCACGGTCGGCGGTCCCGGACGCGGCGATCGTGCGCAGCCCGGCGACGGCGTCGAGCAGCCGGGCCGCGAGCTCGCCGGACACTCGCTGGTAGGCGAGGACGTCGTCGGCGGTGTTGCGCAGGTGCGTGCGCGCGAGCAGGAGCGCGAACGGGATGCTGCCGAGGAACACGAGGGCGAGGCGCCAGTCGAGCAGCGCCAGCAGCACGACGGCGCCGGTGGAGATCACCGTCGCCGAGCCGAGCTGGACGACGATCGGGACGATCCCGCCGGCGCCCACGCAGTCGCCGGTCAGCCGGCTGATCGCGTCGCCCTCCGCGAACGGCGACCGCGTGCCGAGCGCGAACAGCCGATCCGCGACCCGCCGTCGCAGCCAGGCGCTCGCGGAACTGGTGAGCCGCGCGATGAGGACTCCGCCCACGACGTCGGCGCCGATCTCCACCCCGCCGACCAGCAGCAGCCAGAGCACGGGACGCCAGCCGGAGTGCCCGCCGATCACGGCGTCGGCGGCCGCGGCGAGTGCGCTCGGCAGCAGCAGGCTCGCGGCCGTCGCGGCCAGCGC
>DASXYS010000132.1:0-30625 GCA_036502365.1 Amycolatopsis sp. | reverse complement strand
CCCCGGCCTCCGCCGAGGGCTCGCCAGCCAGGGGTTTCCGGCTCGTCGCGCGGGCTCGCCGGGCGACGTGCCTGATCCCGCGTGGCGCCCGCATGTGCCGAACCCCTCCTCGGATCACCGATGGTGGTCCGATGCTCGCCTAGCTCGTGTGAAGACTCCGTACTCAGCTTGACCCGAGGTCACCCATACGGGAACCGACAAAGGCAGTAAATGCTCGCTTGCCGGAACTATCTGCGCACGAGAGCGCGGTGTTACTTGGCGCAGTCGCCCGATGGCCACCCATTGGAGTGGAGCCATTCCAGCGTTTCGTCACCGAACGGGTTCACTCCTGGACCGGCCGCGAGGGTGTGCGCGAGGTGGACGTGCAGGCACTTCACGCGCCCTGGCATACCGCCCGCGGTCACCTCGGTGCCCAGCGACTCGATGGCGTCGCGCTCGGCCAGGTAGGTGTCGTGCGTGCGCTGGTAGGCGGCCGCGAGCTCCGGGTCCGTGGTGAGCCGCTCGGTCATCTCCTTCATGATCCCGGACGCTTCGAGCGTGCCGACCAGCGAGCTGAGCCGCGGGCACGTCAAGTAGTACAGCGTGGGGAACGGCGTGCCGTTCTCCAGCCGCGGGCTGGTCTGCACCACCGACGGATGCCCGCTCGGGCACCGCGCCGCGATGGCGCGCAACGCCCGCGGCGGCCGCCCGAGCTGCTCCGCGATGACCTCCCGGTCGACCTCGGTGACGGGCTCGAAGCGGGGTGTTTCCGTGCTGCTGTTCACGAGTCCCAGGCTAATGCCGCCGGGTGTCCGGCCTGCCGGGACCTCCACTGTCCGGCCGGAGTTGTCCACAACCGGCCTCCCCTGTGGACAACTCGGCCGAACCCGCCCGGCGGCCCTCCGGCCCGGCTTAGCCTCGGACGCATGGGAACCCACGACACGAAACAGCGGACCGCCCGCGACATCGCTCTGTCACGCGGACCGGCCCGCTGTCCACCGAACCCCGGTCGTCCACCAAGCCTCAGCCGCGAAGCACCCGGGAAGAACTCAACCGCCCGAAACCTGGTCCCAGAGCTTCTCGTACCAGGAGCCCTGCGGAACCGGCTGCGGTCCCGTCGGCGGCGCCTGCGCCGCGGCCTGATCCTCAGGCAGCTGCACCATGTACGGCGCCTCACCGGGCTTCACGTACCGAAGCCGGCGACGGGCCTCGGCCTCGATCTGCGCCGGGTCGCTCAGCTGGGCCTTGCGGTCCTGAAGCTGCGTGACCTGCTGCTGCAGCTGCGACTGCTGCGCCTCCTGGTCACGCACCTCCGAGCGCTGGCTGAGGTAGGTGCGCAGCGGCACGGCCACGGTGAACGCGAGCGCGCACACCACGATCGCCACCACGGCCGCCCGGCGCGTGGTGGACATGCCGAGCACCTTCGCGGCACCGGACGCGCGTTTGGCGGCCAGCCCGCGGCGAAGCCGGGACCTGGTCGTCTCCGCGTTGTCCGCGCCCGTGCGGCGCCGGGCCGAAGCGGGACGGCGGGCCCGGCTGGACCTGCCCCCGTCGTCCCGGCCGCCGCGGCGGCCGCGCGCCCTCCCCCGGTCGGCCATGCGCGATCAGGCCTCCGCGGTGAACCGCGGGAAGGCGAGGTCGCCGGCGTAGCGGGCAGCGTCCGCGAGGGTCTCCTCGATCCGGAGCAGCTGGTTGTACTTCGCGATCCGCTCGCCGCGGGCCGGAGCACCCGTCTTGATCTGGCCGACGCCGGTGGCGACAGCCAGATCCGCGATGAAGGTGTCCTCGGTCTCGCCCGAGCGGTGGCTCATCATCGACTTGTAGCCGTAGGAGGTGGCCAGCGAAACCGCGTCGAGGGTCTCCGACAGGGTGCCGATCTGGTTGACCTTCACCAGCAGCGCGTTGGCGGCGCGGCGGGTGATGCCCTCCTCGAGCCGGTCCGGGTTGGTGACGAACAGGTCGTCGCCCACGAGCTGGACCTTGTCGCCGACCTCGGCGGTGAGCTGCACCCAGCCGTCCCAGTCGTCCTCGCTGAGCGGGTCCTCGATCGACACCAGCGGGTAGTCGCGGAGCAGTTCGGCGTAGTACGCGGACATCTGCTCGGCGCTGCGCTTGGAGCCCTCGAAGGTGTAGGCGCCGTCGGAGAAGAACTCGGTGGCGGCGACGTCCAGCGCGAGCGCGATGTCGCGGCCCGCCGTGTAGCCGGCCTTCTCGATGGCCTGCAGGATCAGGTCGAGCGCCTCGCGGTTGTTGGCGAGGCTCGGCGCGAAGCCGCCCTCGTCGCCGAGGCCGGTGGCCAGGCCACGGCCCTTCAGCACCGACTTCAGCGAGTGGTAGACCTCGGTGCCCCAGCGCAGGGCCTCGCGGAACGACTCGGCGCCGATCGGCGCGATCATGAACTCCTGGATGTCCACGTCGGTGTCCGCGTGCGCGCCACCGTTGAGGATGTTCAGCATCGGCACCGGCAGCACGTGTGCGTTCGGGCCGCCCAGGTAGCGGAACAGTTCCAGCTCCGCCGAGTCGGCCGCGGCCTTGGCCACGGCCAGCGAGACGCCGAGGATCGCGTTCGCGCCGAGGCGCGATTTGGCCGGCGTGCCGTCCAGGTCCACCAGCTTCTGGTCCACGATCCGCTGGTCGACGGCCTCGATGCCGACCATCTCCGGGCCGATCTCGTCGAGCACCGCGGCGACCGCGCGCTCGACGCCCTTGCCGTTGTAGCGGCCGGTGTCCCCATCCCGCAGCTCCACGGCTTCGTGTTCGCCGGTGGACGCCCCCGACGGGACGGCGGCCCGCGCCAGCGTGCCGTCGTCGAGTGCCACCTCCACCTCGACGGTCGGGTTGCCGCGCGAGTCGAGAATCTCGCGCGCGCCTACCTGCTCGATGAGAGCCACGCCATGCTCCTCAATGGGTCGTGCCTGCGGTGACGCCGCCCAGAGTAGCCGTCCGCCATGTTCACCCGTTGGAGGCACGGCCGGTCCGGAGCGGTTCCGCTCAGTGTTCCGCGTGGTCTTCCGGCCGCACTTCACGCCAGCCTGACGGCAGCTCGACGGTGTCGGATGTCTGCTGCCAGAACGTCCAGCTGTTGCCGCCGAGGTCCGCGACCGTGAACACGCGCGCGCCGTAGGGCTGGTCCTGCGGCGGTTCGGGCTCGAGCTCCTCGCCGAGCGCGGCACGGACGCGCTCGTACTGGGTGTCGACGTCGGTGACGTAAACGATGTTGAGCTGCCCGACGGGCCCCTCGACTCCCTTGGCCGCCCAGTATTCGGGACCGACGCCCGCCAGCTGGACGCGTCCGTTGCCCGCGCGCAACGTCGCCTGGAAGACCTCGCCGGAGGCATCCTCGAACCGCACTTCCTCGGTGAAGCCGAAGACCCTGGTCAGCCAGGCCAGTGCGGCTGTCGCGTCGCTGTAATAGAGGTACGGCGCCAGCCCCAGGTAGCCGGGCTCCTGTTCGCTGCTCATGGCGGAACAGTCCACCACGAGCCCTCCAACGGTCGTGGAACCCCCTCGGTTCAGGGTAAAGTTGGTGTGACCATGATGGACGCCGCACCCGCACCCGAGCCCGACGGCGAGGCCCGGTTCCATGCCTTCCGGCGGGCCGAGGATCTGGTCGAACGCCGCCGTCCGCTGGACGCTTTGAAGGCCCTGGAACCCTTGCTGGACGAGCAGGACAAACCGAGCGTGCAACTGCTGGCCGGCCGTGCGTACTTCCATTCCGCGCAGCTCCGCCGGGCGGAACGCGCGTTCACCCGAGTCCTCGAGCTGGATCCGACGGACCACTACGCGCGCTTCGTACTCGGCCGCACGCTCCAGCGCCTCGGCCGCTTCGCCGAGGCGCTCGCGCAACTCCGCATGGCGTCCGCGATGAACCCAGTCCCGGAATACCTGGAAGCCATCAGCGAAGTCAACGCCCGCATAACCCTCGGCGACAGCTGAGGCTCCTGACCCGCGCACCGGCGGAGGCCGGCCATTTGGCCATCCGGCCGCCCGGGTCGGCCGGATGACCGATCCGGCGGCGGGGGTCCACAAGCGAACCTGGTGTTACCGAGTTCGTTCCAGGAGGCGGAAATGACGATCCTTGCGACGGTTGGGGCCTGTGCCGGATTGCTGGTTCTCGTACTGATGTCGTTGGCACCGGCGATTGTGGAGCTTGACGGGCGGTTCCCCGTCGGGCGGCGCGAGCAGGGGCAGGCCGCGCGGGCCGTGCTTGCCGCGCGGGCGGTCAAGACGGCTCGATCGGCACCGGCCGGTGCGGCACATGCGGTCCAGACAGCGCGCGGGGCTGCCGGGACTCGGCGCACGGCGCACGCCTGAGCTGGAGTCTCGACGCCGGAAATGCCATGGCCCACAGGCAGGAGCCAGGGGTCGCGGACCGCGAGTCAAGGCCCACAGGCAGGAAACGGGTTACCGGCCGACAGCGGGGCGAGCGGATACGAACCCAGGCCACGCCAGGACGGCGCGAACCGAAGCCGACCGACCCAGACCGGCGCGAGCCCGAGGGGACCGATCCAAGCCAGCACAAGCCGGCGCGAACCGGCGTCTCACCGCAGTGCTGGCGCTCTGCGCTGTCCTCGCGTACGGGCTCGACGTCTGGCTGCGGCGCGGCTGAGCGTCCGTCCTCATCGGACTGTCAGTGGTCGCCGTTCCCCTGGCTGTCACAACAATCCCGCTTCTGCCCGACCCGGTCTCGCTGTGCTCTGCGGGTACCCGATCGTCGCGTTGCGATTGGCCCTCGGCGGGAAGCCGGCCGACTGGCGGTAGGTCACACCGACACGCTGGCGGCCGCGAAGGCGTCGGCCGCGCTGAAGACCGTTTGGGCGTAGTCGACGGCCGGGTTGTAGAACAGGGCCGCGCGCCACCAGCCGGACGGCGTGCCCAAGTCGTCGCCGCCGGAGCAGAGGTAGCGGGCGGCGGTGAAGGCGGCGTCGTCGATGTTCTGGGGGTTCGGGCGATTGCCGTCGCTGGTCGCGCGTTCCGCGTATTTCGACCAGGTCGACGGCAGGAACTGCATCGGGCCGAGCTTGTGGTCGGCCCCGGGGTCGCCGTCGAGCTTGCCGTCGTCGGTGTCCGGGGGCGTCGGGGGGCCGACGATCGGGCTGCCGACCACGCCGTCGGGCCCGATGGCCACGGTGCCGAACGTCGCGTGGCCGATGCCCGCCAGCGTCGCCCACGAAAGGTGGCAAGTCGGCTTCTGCCGGCGCATCCACATCTCCGCCCGGCCGTACGCGGCGAGCACCCGCGCCGGGATCTGGGTCTTCCCCGCGACCCGCGCGGCCCACGCGTCCAACTCCGTCTGGTCCGACACCGTCGGACGGTCCGGCGGCGCCGCCAAGCCCACGCGCGGCGCCTGCGCCCCCGGCTGCGGACGCTGCTCCTGGACCACGAACGTGGGCGACGGTGGCGCGGCGGCCGGCGTCTCCCCCGACGGGTTGCGGACCCCGATCGTCACCACGAGCACCACCCCGGTGACCACCAGGCCCAGCGTGAACGCGATCCGGCTGACGTAACGACGGGGCGGGCCGGCGGGCGCGGACGAAGCCGGCGCGTCAACGGTCGGCGGAGTGGTATCGGCCACCCGGACAGGTTACTGCCCCACCCCTGGTGGGACACCGGATCGGGCGAATGGCAAGCGGACGGTTAACTCGTCCGCCACCTGGCGGACATCACACAATTTTGTTACCGAGTCGCAGTCCAGCGCGCTGACCTGCGGTTACCCTAACCTTACCCTGCCCCAGCCGGGCTTTTTCCGGACAAAACGGGCGCACCTCGACGTACTCCCCCTGGACTTAAAGGCAAGGCTTACCTAAAAACATCAGGTCAGGGAATTACGAGGAGGACTGAACCGTGGTGTTTTCGAGCGCGCTGATCGGGCTGCGCGAAGGCCTGGAGGCCGCACTCGTCGTCAGCATCCTGGTCGCCTTCCTGGTGAAGACGGACCGGCGGCAGGCGCTGCGCTACGTGTGGCCCGGCGTCGCCGCCGCGGTGGTGCTCTCGATCGCCGTCGGCGCGATCCTCACCTACAGCACCGCGCAGCTGAGCTTCGAGCACCAGGAGCTGCTCGGCGGCAGTCTCTCGATCGTGGCCGTCGGCTTCGTGACGGCGATGATCTTCTGGATGCGCAAGGCGTCCCGGCACATCGCCGCCGAGCTGCGCGGCAAGATGGAGAACGCGCTGAACGTCGGCCCCGCGGCCGTGCTGCTGCTGTCGTTCCTCGCGGTCGGCCGGGAAGGCCTCGAGACCGCCGTCTTCTTCTACTCCGCCGTGCAGACCGCGCAGTCGGACACCATCCAGCCGCTGATCGGCTTCGTCATCGGCATCGTGCTCGCCGTGGCGCTCGCCTACCTGCTCTACCGCGGCGCCGTCCGGTTCAACCTGGCGAAGTTCTTCACGGTCACCGGTGTGCTGCTGGTGTTCGTCGCCGCCGGCGTGCTCGGTTACGGCCTGCACGACCTGCAGGAGGCCGGTTTCCTCCCGGGCCTGACCACGCTCGCCTTCGACGCCTCCAACGTGCTGCCGGAGACCTCCTGGTACGGCGCGCTGCTGAAGGGCGTCCTCAACTACTCGCAGCAGACGACGGTGCTGCAGGCCGTCGCGTGGGTCGCCTACGTCGTGATCGTGCTGCCCCTGTTCCTCAAGCCCACCAAGAAAACCGTCCCGGCGCCCGCCGCGGCCGCTGTCAAGGAGTGACCGTGTTCCAGTCCCCCAAAACCCCGCTGGCCGTGCTGGCCGGTGTCGGCGCCCTGGTCGCACTGGCCGCCTGCGACAGCACGGGCTCCGCCGGTTCCACGGGCCCGGGCGGGCCGATCAAGGTCGAAGCCTCCGACACCTCCTGCGCCGTCGCGGCGAGCACGGCGAGCGCGGGCAACCTGACGTTCGAGATCACGAACAAGGGCAGCAAGGTCACCGAGTTCTACCTCTACGCCGAGGGCGACCGGATCATGGGCGAGGTCGAGAACATCGCGCCCGGGCTGAACCGGCGGCTGATCGTCGAGGTCCCCGACGCCGGCAAGTACCAGACCGCGTGCAAGCCGGGCATGGTCGGCAACGGCATCCGCGGCGACTTCACCGTCACCGGCGGCGCGGCGAAGCAGAACGACGTGAACGCCCAGAAGTCCGAGGCCACGAAGAGCTACGCGACCTACATCGCCAACAACACGAGCGCGCTCGAGACCGAGACGGCGAAGTTCGTCGACACCGTGAAGGCCGGGAAGGTCGACGAGGCCAAGGCGCAGTACGCCACCACCCGCGCGTACTACGAGCGCATCGAGCCCGTCGCGGAGAAGTTCGGTGACCTCGACCCGCTGATCGACGTCCGCGAGGCCGACCTGACGCCGGGCCAGCAGTTCACCGGCTTCCACCGGCTGGAGAAGGACCTGTGGGTCACCGGGCTCAAGCCCGACAGCGGTCAGGTCGCCGACAAGCTGCTCGCCGACGTCAAGGACCTGGTCACCAAGACCAAAACGCTGCAGCTGACCGCGCTGGACCTCGCCAACGGCGCCAAGGGCCTGCTCGACGAGGTCGCCACCGGCAAGATCACCGGCGAGGAGGAGACCTTCTCGCACACCGACCTTTGGGACTTCCAGGCCAATGTGGACGGATCGAAGGGCGCGATCGCCGCGCTGCGGCCGATCCTGCAGGAGCGTGACCCGGCCCTGGTGTCCACTCTGGACAAGCAGTTCGCGAACGTGCAGGCGCTGCTGGACAAGACCCGCAGCGGCGACGGCTTCAAGTACTACAACCAGCTGTCGCAGGACGAGATCAAGGCGTTCGCCTCGGCGGTCGACGCGCTGAGCGAGCCGCTGAGCAAGGTCGCGGAGGTCGTGTCCAAATGACACTTCAAACAGGGAGCGACGAGGCAGCTCGCGTCTCCCGCCGGAAGCTGTTCGGACTGGCGGGAGCCGGGGTCGCGCTGGCCGGCGCGGGAGCGGCGGCCGGGGTGGTCTTCGACCGCCTCGGCGAGGGCGCCACGGCGCAGGCTTCGACGTCCACTGTGGACTTTCATGGCGAGCACCAGGCCGGCATCGTCACCGCGACTCAGCAGAACCTGCACTTCGCGGCCCTGGACGTGACCACAACGGACGTCGGCGAACTGCGGCAGCTGCTGCGCACGTGGACCGCCGCGGCGCGCCGGATGACCACGGGCCAGGAGGTCATCCCGAACGGCGCGGTCGGTGGCGCCGCCGAGGCGCCCCCCGGCGACACGGGCGAGGCGCTGGACCTGCCCGCTTCGGAGCTGACGCTGACGATCGGCTTCGGCCCCTCGCTGTTCGATGGCCGGTTCGGCCTCGCGGCGAAGCGCCCGCCGCAGCTGGTGGACCTGCCGCCGTTCCCGAAGGACAAGCTCGACCCGACGCGCAGCGGCGGCGACCTGTGCATCCAGGCGTGCGCGAACGACCCGCAGGTCGCCGTGCACGCGGTGCGCAACCTGGTGCGCCTCGGCTTCGGTGTCACGGAGGTGCGCTGGTCGCAGCTCGGGTTCGGGCGCAGTTCGTCGACGTCGCGGGCGCAGGCCACGCCACGGAACCTGTTCGGTTTCAAGGACGGCACGAACAACATCAAGTCCGAGGACACCGACGTGCTGCGCGACCAGGTATGGGCGCAGGCCGGCGACGGGCAGGCCTGGATGGCGGGCGGCACGTACCTGGTGGCGCGCCGGATCCGGATGCACATCGAGACCTGGGACCGCGAGACGCTCGACGGCCAGGAGCAGGTCATCGGGCGCACCAAGGGCTCCGGCGCGGCGCTCGGCCAGACCGGCGAGTTCGACGCGGTCGACCTGGGCGTCGGCGGCGCCGGCGGTGTCCCCCTGATCGCCGACGACGCGCACATCCGCCTGGCCTCGCACGAAACGCTGAAGGGCGCCCGAATCCTTCGCCGCGGCTACAACTTCGTCGACGGCTCCGACGGCGTCGGCCACCTGGAGGCGGGGCTGTTCTTCCTCGCCTTCAACCGTGACACGCGCACGCAGTACGTCCCCATGCAGCAGGCGTTGTCCGCGAAGGACGCGATGATGGAGTACGTGCAGCACACCGGCTCGGCCCACTTCGCCGTCCCGCCGGGCCTCACCCCGACGTCCAGCTGGGGCGACGGCTTGTTCGCCTGAACCAGCGGACCGACCCACCTTGTGAGACCGATTGCCGAGGAGCGCGTGCCCGACCCACGCTGACGTCCTCCGAGGCAAGGGAGTCCTGTCGTGGCCGGTGTGGCGCATCCGCGGTTCGGTGTCTGGGCCGTCGTCTACGGCTCGTGGGGGCCGTTCGATCATCCGGACGACCCGGTGGACGCGAGCTGGGAGCGGAACAAGCGGCTGATCCTCGAAGCCGACCGGCTGGGGTTCGACTCCACGCTGATCGCGCAGCACCTGGTGAACCCGTTCGGCGACGAGCTGGACCAGCTGGAGACCTGGACGTCGGCGGCGGCGCTCGCGGCGCTGACCGAGCGGATCGAGATCATCGCCGCGATCAAGCCGTACCTGGTGCACCCTGTGGTGCTGGCGAAGCAGGCGCTGCAGATCGAGCAGATCAGTGGCGGGCGCTTCGGGCTGAACCTGGTCAACGCCTGGTTCAAGCCCGAGTTGCAGCGCGCCGGCATCCCGTTCGCCGAGCACGACGAGCGTTACGCCTACGGCCGCGAGTGGATCACCGTCGTGCGCGGGCTGCTGAACGGCGAGCGCGTTTCCTTCCAGGGCAAGTACTTCCAGGTCGAGGACTACCAGCTGCGCCCGATCGACGCGACGCGCACGCGCCCCACGGTGTACGTCGGCGGCGAGTCGGACCCGGCCCGCGCGCTGGTCGCGGACAAGGCCGACGTGTGGTTCATCAACGGCCAGCCTCGCGCCGAGGTCGAACGGCTGATCACCGACGTCGCCGCGCGGCCGAGGGAAGGCGACCCGGTCCGGTTCGGGCTGTCCGCGTTCGTGGTCGCGCGCGAGACGGACGCCGAGGCCGAGGCGGAATTGGCCGCACTGTGGGAACTCGCGGAAGCCGGCAAGGCCCGTTGGGAAGCCCTGGTCGCCGACGCCGACCCGAAGGCGGTGATGTTCCAGACCTTCGCGAAGTACCCCCACATCGGCACCAACGGCGGCACCGCGGCCGGTCTGGTCGGCAGCTACGACACGGTCGCGCGCCGCATCCGCGAGTGGGCCGACCTCGGCATCGAGACGTTCATGCTCCAGTTCCAGCCGTTCGAGGCGGAGATGCGCCGGTTCGCCGAGCACGTCGTCCCGCGGGTCCGGGAACTCGCGCCCCGGATCACCTGACCGGCGCCGGTTGACTTCAAGTGCCCTTGAACTTGCAAGCTGGGTGACATGTTCACCGAAGCCGAAATCGCCTACCTGGCCGAGCAGGGCCTTGGCCGGATCGCCACCCAGCAGCCGGGCGGGACCCTGCAGGTCAGCCCGGTCGCGTTCACCTACAACGCGGATGCCAAGGCCATCGACGTCACCGGCTACAACCTGACGCGCAGCCGCAAGTACCGCAACGTCGCGGCCAACGGCCGGGTCGCGTTTGTCGTCGACGACCGGCCGTCGCTGGAGCCGATGCGCATCCGCTGCCTGGAGATCCGGGGCCACGCCGAGGTGGTCACCGACGTCTTCGAGACCGACGGCCACCTCGACGGCGCCGTGATCCGCATCCACCCGGAACGGATCATCAGCATGGGCATCGACGATCCGGACCACGGGCCCCTCGAGCTGAAGCCGAACAACCGCGACGTCTGACGCGCGCCGGCCGCCGCACCGGCCCGGGGGCGGTACGGCGGCCGAGGCGTTCCCCTCACCGGCGGGCGCCCACCAGCGTGTAAACCGCAGTGCCGGCGCCGAACAGGATCCCCGCCATCCACCAGCTCACCGAGGCTTCTGCGGGCAGCAGCGGCCACGCGACCACGCCCGAAAGCTCCGCCGGGTCGGGACTCGGCACGAACAGGGCGACCACGGTCCAGAGGAGCGGGAACGTCCAGCCGAACTGGCCGCCGAGCAGGGTCGCGGCCAGGCCGGCGAGGCCGAGCAGGCCCGCGGCGTCGCGCAGCACCACCGATGTGGCCACCTGCGTGTCACCCGGCGCCTGCACCAGCAGCAGCACCCCGCCCGCGAGCACCCCGATCAGCAGCATGTGCCCGAGCCGCCGGGGCGGCCAGTTGAACGCGGCGGTCCGGTCGAGCTCGATGTCCTGGCCGCTGAGCCCGGTGGCCGCCACCGCGACGGCCGCGGCGAGGGTGAGCGTGACGAAGAAGGGGGACCACTGGGTCCCGGCCGCCAGCCGGATCCCGATCGTGCAGAGCACCAGTGCCGGCAGCGACGCGGGCACCTGCCGCGACCGCGCGTACAGGGTCATCCATCTCATCGCTCGGCTCCCTGCGTGAGCGCGGTCAGCGCGTCACCCTGGCAGCTCAGCTCGGCCTGCCGGGAGGCGACGACGCGGGCCAGCTGTTCCTGCGGCGGCAGCGCGCGCAACGTGGCCCACGCCTGGTTCGCCAGCTCCGGCCAGCGCAGGTAGGAATCAGCCGGAGGAGGCTTCAGGTCGCCGGCCACCCACCCGGCGACCACCCAGCGAGCGGCGTCCTCCCGGTTCTCCCCGTCGCCGCCGTAGCTCGGGCCACCACAGGCCTGGGTCCCGCCGCCGGCGGTGAGCTGGTAAACGAGATCCTTGCCCTGCTTGTGGAAGTAACTGAAGTCGTCGAAATTCACGACGATCTTCGACGGGTCCTGCGGGCCGGCGAGCCGGGCAGTCGTCCTGACCGCGTCGGTCGACTCCATCAGGCTGGTCGGCGCGCCGGGGATCTTCGCCAGCAGCTGCAAGGCTTCCTTGCTCGGTCCGGCCACAGAGGACAGTCGATCCGCGTGCATCTTCGTGACGCACACCGGGCCGTCGCACACCGGGGCGGCGGCCGCCTGGTCGACGGTCAGGTTGCCGGCCGGCGACGAAGGGAACAGCGGGAGGGCGATCGCCAGGCCGGCCGCCACCGGCAGCAGCGCGAGCAGCCGTCGCCGCGCCGTCGGGGCGGCGAGCAGCAGGAACCCGGTGGCGGCCAGACCGGCCAGCCAGCACAGCTGCCCGACGCTGATGCTCACAGTCGGCACGAGGAACGGGCTGCGCGGCTCCTGCGGTGCGATCCCCAGCTGGGTCAGCCGGTTCGGCAGCAACCCGCCGACGCTGCTCTGCTCGCCCGAGATCTGCAACAGCACGCAGGCCACCAGTGCCAGCACGGCGAGCGCGGGAGCGGTGACCGGGTTCGGCAGCATCCGCCCGACGCCGAGACCCAGCCCGACCCCGGCGATCACCGCCACCAGCCCGACCAGCGCGGGCAGCACCCAGCTGAAGGTGAACAGCCCGTCGTGCGCCACCACCTGCACCAGCCCGGTCAGCAAGATGACCAGGTACGCCAGCACGGCCGCGATGCCCAGCGCGAGGCTCAGCTTCGTCATCCGGTGCCGGGCCGGGCGCGGCATCGTGCTGAGCAGCTCCCCGGTGCCGGACCGGCTGTCGCGCATGCCCTGGATCGCCGAAGCGCCGACGATGATCGGCCACAGCAGCATCAGCAGATAGCGCGTCCACTGCACCGAGGCCGCCCACTGCCCGTCCCAGGCCGCCGGCTCCTTGAACCACGGGCCGTTGTTGACGAAGGCGAAGAAGAATCCCAGCCCGACGACCAGCACCGCCAGGGTCAGCCACGGCGCGATCGTGCGCCGCAGTTCGGTCCGCAAGACGTTCACCACGCCTCCCGGCCACGCTCGTGGTTCAGCAGGGCGGAGTAGCCGCGCTCGATCGGACTGTCGCCGACGTGCTGCGGCCCGCCGGCCGCGGCCAGCCGGCCGGGCGTGCCCTGGAAGACCAGCTTGCCCTCGGCGAACAGGACCACGTCGGTGCAGGCCGTGGCCACGTCCTCCACCAGGTGCGTCGAGACGAGCACACACGCGTCCTGGCCCAGCTCCTGCATCAGTTCGCGGAACCGCACGCGCTGCGCCGGGTCGAGCCCGGCGGTGGGCTCGTCGAGCAGCAGGATCTGCGGGTCGTTGACGATCGCCTGGGCGATCCCGACCCGGCGGACCATGCCGCCCGACAGCGTCTTCAGCTTGTCGTCGGCGCGGTCGGCGAGGCCGACGCGCTCGATCGCCCGCTGCACCGCCCCTGGTATGTCCTTTTTGGACATCTCCTTGAGCCACGCCAGGTACTCGACGAACTCGCGCACGGTGAAACGCTTGTAGTAGCCGAACGTCTGCGGCAGGTACCCGATCCGACGGCGCAGGTCGCGCTGGTCGATGCGTCCCCCGACGGACTCACCGAGCAGGGTCAGGCTGCCTTCGGTCGGCCGGAGCACCGTCGACAGCGTCCGGATCAGCGTGGTCTTGCCGGCCCCGTTGGGCCCGAGCAGCCCGTGCACTCCCGTTCCCAGTGAGAGATCGAGGCCGTTGACGGCCATTTTCTGCCGTCCTACCCGTACTTTCAGCCCCTTGGCCTGGATTTCCCAGGCATAGGTCGACGGAGCGACCTCTGGGGCTTCGACTGCCCGCATGTCCATTGTCCCCTCATTCCTATCGATGAGCGATGAGCCGCGTGAAGGCGCTCCGGCGGAGCACCATCACCACCACGGTCAGCGCGAAGATTCCGGCCCAGACGGGCGTGGCCCCGGGCTGCATGGCGAACGAGGCGCCGGTGGCCAGCGTGGGCCCCGCGAGCACGAGCAGCCACACCACCACCAGTGCCACGGCCGCGCGCTGCACTCCGATCAGCAGCCCGAGCGCGAGCGTCGCCGTCGTGAACGCGAGGCTCGGCAGCAGCCACAGCCCCACCGCAGACCCGGTGAGCCAGCCCGCGATCAGCAGCACCGGCAGCACCGCCACCAGCACCGCGGTGGTCCGGCGCAGCACCAGGTCCAGCCCGGCCCGCGGGCTCGCCGTGACCAGTTCGTGGGCCGGGTCCAGCCCGCCCGACCACGAAGCGGCCACGCCCAGCACCGGCAGCACCGGCGCGAACAGCTGCACGAACGACCCCTGCTGCCAGACGTTCGCCCAGTCCAGCCACACCGAGATGAGCGAGACCAGCAGCACCATCAGGAGCCACGGCAGCATCACCGGCGTCGTCCACCGGTCCAGCAAGGCCCGCAACCGGCTGGTGGCCGGCTGCGGACGAGTGCCGAGCTTCGGCTCGAGGTCCGCCCAGACGCCGTCGAGCAGCGCCGAAACGTCCGGTGTGGACAGTGCGGCGAGCCGGCCCCGGCAGACGGCGCACAGCTCCAGGTGGGCCTCGACCGCCCAGGCCTGGTCGGCGGGCAGGTCGTGCCCGTTGAGGTAGCCGGTGAGCAGCCGATCGGCGACGTGGTTCATGACAGTGCCTCTCGCATGGCGATCCGCGCGCGGCGCGCCCGTGTTTTCACAGTTCCTTCCGGGAGCCCGAGCAGGACGGCCGTCTCGCGGACGGACAGCCCGTCGAGCACCATCGCCTGCAGGATCTGGCGCAGTTCGGGCGCCAGCGCCCGCAGTGCGTCGCCGACGTAGTCGCCGACCGTCGCGGCCAGCGCCTCCTCCTCGGCGGCAGGTGCCACCACCGCGACCCCGGCGGCCGGCGGCGGCTGCGCGTGGTGCGCCCGCCGCCGGAACGCGTCGACCAGTCTCCGCGCGGCGATCGTCCACACCCACCCGACGGCTGTCCCGCCGGCCGCGGCGCCCGCGAACGAGCCCGCGGCCCGCCAGACGGCAAGGTAGGTCTCCTGCATGACCTCCGCGACGACCTGTTCGTCGGCGCAACGGCGGCGCAGGCGGACGGCGAGCCAGGGTGACGTGCGGCGATAGAACTCTTCGAACGCCGCCCGGTCACCCCGGGCCGTCCGGCGGACGAGTTGCTCCTCGTCCGCCTCCGCTGGTGGCTTGTGCTTCACACCGGGCAAGACGCCACCGGCCATCCTTCGGTTCTCGGGTGACTGTGTCGTACGTCACACATCACCGGGGAGGAACTACGCCAATCGGATATTTCGGCAACTTGACCCGCTGTGCACGAATACAAGTTGATACCCACTTAAGGTTGCCTCCAGCCATCCGGGTGATCGTCTCACTCGGTGTCATCACGGCCGGTGGACAACTTTCGGGCACTATGAAATTCTCCTCCACGAAAGCATCACATGAACGCAATGGGGGCGTTGTGATCAGCCACTCGACGGTGAGCAGCATTCAATCCGGTCCAGGTTGAATTCCACTCGTGAAAATTCGCGAAATTCCTTCGGATATGGCGTCGTGCGGAGCAGGAAACCTGGGGGCAGGTTTGAAGATCAAGGTATTCATCTCTTGTGCCGACCCACTCACGCGGGCCGGGCTCTCGGCGCTGCTGACCACTCAGGACGACCTCGAGGTCGTCGGCCAGTGCGGCCGGGTGCGGGAAGCCCTCGCCCAGCTTCCGGGCATGGACGAGGTGGTGGCGGTGGTGTGCGACCCCGGCGACGACTTCACCGCGTTCCGCCGGCTGGGCACCACGGTCAAGGTGATCACGTTCGCCGAACTCGGGGACGCCTTCCGGCCGGTGGACCTGATCACCCTGAACGCGCGCGCGGTCCTGCCGCCGGCGACGACCCCGGACGAGCTGATGCTCGCGATCCGGGTGGTGGCGGCGGGCGACACCGTGCTGATGCCGGTCGAGGTGCACCGCCAGGTGTCGTCCCTGATGCAGGACTCGGACACCACCCGCCGCGGTGGCGCGGACCTGCAGCTGACCAGCCGGGAACGCGACGTGCTGGAGCTGCTCGCCTACGGACTGTCCAACGCGGACATCGCGCTCCGGCTGTCGGTGTCGGCGGCGACGGTGCGCTCGCACGTCCACCACATCCTGCAGAAGTTCGCCGTGCCCAGCCGCGCGCAGGCGGTGATCGCGGCCTACGGGGCCGGGCTGGTCGCCCTCGCGACGAGCGAGGAGAGGAGGCTGCCGGAACTCGCCTGACGAACCGATGGCGGGTGAGCGGCGCGAGGGGAAGGACCCGCACCACCCGCCCGCCCGCGGCATCCGCGTCATCGGGGAGACCCCACGGCCGAAAGGGACCTCCCGCACCGGTTGGCGCGGAAAGCCCCTTCGGCGTTCAGCCGTGACGGCAGGTCAGTAGCTGCCGTTGTACTTCTTTTTGTCGTCCTTCTTGTCTTTCTTGTCCTTCTTGCCGAACCAGCCGCCCTTGCCCTTGGAACCGATGACATTGGCGAGCGGCGGCTTGCGGTCGCCGTCGTCCTTTTTGCCGAAACTACCCATTTCCTTACTCCCTTCCCGGAAAACGCGGGAGCCGGCCGAGGATTACAGCCAGCCCATGTTCCTGGCGTGCCGGACCGCGCTCATGCGGTTGTCGACACCCAGCTTGGTGATCGCCGCGGACATGTAGTTGCGGACGGTGCCCTCCTGCAGCGAAAGCGTCTTCGCGATGCCCGACAGCGGACGCCCGTCCTCGGCCAGCCGGAGGATCTCCAGCTCACGCGCGGCGAGCGGGCATTCCCCGGCGAACATCGCGTCGGCGACCAGGTCGGGGTCGAGGTAGCGGCCACCGGCGTGCACCTCGCGGATGACCTTGGCCAGCTCCGTGCCGGACACGTTCTTGGTCACGAAACCGCGCGCGCCGGCCTGCACGGCCCGCTTCAGGTAGCCGGGACGGCCGTGGCTGGTCAGCATCACCAGCGCCAGGCCGGGATGCGCGGCGGCGAGCTGCTCTGCGGCCGAGAGCCCGTCCAGCACCGGCATGTCGATGTCGAGCACCACCAGGTCGAGCTCGGTGCCGGCGGCGATCGCCACCGCCTCGGCCCCGTCCTCGGCCTGGGCCACGACGTCGATGTCCGGCTCCAGCCCGACCAGGGTGACCAGCGCGGTGCGGATCAGCTCCTGGTCCTCGGCGATCAGTACGCGGATCGTCACTTCTCCTCCAGCGGGACCGAAGCGGTGAGCCGGAAGCCGCCGTCGGGCTCCGGTCCGCTCTCCAGCGTGCCGCCGACGGCGCCGAGCCGCTCGGCCAGCCCGGCCAGGCCGTTGCCCAGCCCGTCGGCCGGGCTCTCGCGGACGCCGTTGTTGGTCACCACGAGGCTGATCCGGCCGCCGGCCCGGCGGAAGCCGATGCCGCACCGGGTGGCCTCGCTGTGGCGCAGGATGTTCGTGACGGCCTCGCGCACCACCCAGCCGAACACCGGCTCGATCCGGTCCGGCAGGCCCGTGGGCACCTCGTCCACCCGGCATTCGACCCCGGCCGCGATCAGCACGCTGACCCCGCCCTCGACCTCGGCCTTCAACGACTGCCGCCGGTAGCCCCGGACCAGCGAGCGCACCTCGTCCACCGACCGGCGGGCCAGGTCGACCACAGCGTCCATCTCGGCCGCGCCACGCTCCGGATCGCGGGCGGTGAGCCGGGCCGCGACCTCACCCTTCAACGCGATCACGGACAGGCTGTGGCCCAGCAGGTCGTGCACGTCGCGGGCGAAGCGCAGCCGCTCCTCCAGCACCGCGACACGCGCGAGCTCGCCGCGGCTGCGTTCGACCTCGCCGTTGAGCAGGATCACCGTGCCCACCACGGCGATCACGACCATCACCACGAGCCCGCGGCCGATCAGGTCGACGACCTCCCCGGCCGGCAGCGCCGACCGCGCGAGCAGCAGCCAGGAGCCGCCGACCACGATCACGACCAGTGCGGCGGCGCGCACCCGGCTGAGCGTGAAGACCGCGGCGCCGCAGAAGATCGCCGGTAGCGCCACCAGCGCCGGGCCGAAGCGCAGGTACATCCCGACCGCGAGGATCCCGGCCACGACCAGCGACCAGGGTTTTCCACCGGCCACCAGCTGGGTGCCGCGCCAGATCACGTGGGCGAGAACAGCGCTGAAGGCGGCCAGGCCCAGCAGCGTGGCCCAGAGGGCGCCGGTCCGCGGCGCGCCGGAGGAGAACAGCGGCTCCACGCCGTACGCGACGCAGAGCACGATCAGCAGGATCGTCGCCGTACGGGCCACCGCGGTCCGCGAGCGTCGCGCCATGGCCCCTGTTTCCTCCCCGTTCCCCCGGACAAGCGGAGTGTGGAGTGCGACGGCGCCGAAGGGCGGATGCGTCTCCATCACGACCACCTGTTTCCTCATTGGATCACAGCTCACCGGCGCGGACATCTCAGCGACCGGACCGCTTGGGATCCCAGCGGAAGAACTTGCGGGCCAGCGACAGCCCGATCACGGCCCACGCCACGGTCACGCAAAGCGGGCCGATGCAGGCCTGGAACTGGCCGAGCCAGCCCAGCGGCGCCCCGGCACCGGACAGACCCATGATCGCGTTGTGGCCGGCGAAGTCCGCGCCGAGGTAAGCCGTGCGCACGATGCTGACCACCGGCGCCATCGGCAGGTAGACCGCGGCGTCCGCGAGCGGGCCGGGCAGCGAGGAGAGCGGCGCGTAGATCCCGGAGCAGAACATGAACAGCACCATCACCGGCGTCACGATCCACATCGAGGTGTCGGCGCTGGGCAGGATCCCGGAGATCCCGACCGCGAGCAGCGCGAACATCGCCACCCCCAGCACGAGCCCGACGACCAGCAGCAACGGGTTGGCGGGCGCGCCGGCGTCCAGGGCCACCAGTCCGAACACGATCAGCAGCACCGCCACCACCAGTCCGGGCAGCGAGGCCGCGGCCCCTTCCCCGGCGAAGATCGCGCTGTCCGGCAGCGAGGCCGCGCGCAACCGCTTGTACACCAGGGCGTCGCGCCGCGACGTCACAGCGTTGACCAGGGTGTACACCGTGAAGAACAAGGCGAAGGCGAGGAAGCCGGTGAGCGCGTACATCCCGGCGGGCACGCCGTCCACGGCCGGGCCGTGGCGGAGCTGGAACGGCATGAAGCCGCCGAGCACCAGGGGCACCAACGTGCCGGTGAGCGCGATGCCGATGCGCTTCCAGTACACCTGCTGGGACAACAGGAATTGCGCCCGCGCGTAACCGAGCCAGGTCATCGTGAGCTCCTCTCCCCGGCGGCGGCCGCCAGGAACGCGTCTTCCAGCGAGCCGGCGCTGACGTCCAGTTCAGCCAGCTCGACCCCGCGCTCGGCCGCCCAGCCGAGCAGGGTGGCCAGCGTCCGCTGAGGTTCGTGGGTGTGCACGAGAACCCGGCCGTCGCGATCGGTCACCTCGGCGCCGTCCAACGGCGGCAGGTCGGCGGCGCCGAGCGCGGGCGGCAGCCGGAACGCGACGGCGGTGGCCGAGCGCGCGGTGATCTCGGCGAGCGTGCCCTCCCGCACGATCCGGCCGCGGTCCATGATCGCGACCTGGTCGGCGAGCGCCTCGGCCTCTTCCATGTAGTGCGTGGTGAGCAGCACCGTCATGCCGGCGAGGATGAGTTCGCGCAGCAGGTGCCAGACGTTGCGGCGGGCCTCCGGGTCGAGCCCGGTGGTCGGCTCGTCGAGGAACAGCACCTCGGGTCCGCCGAGCAGTCCGAGGGTCAGGTCGAGCCGGCGCTTCTCCCCACCGGAGAGCTTCCCGACCGGGACCCCGGCCCGGCCGCCGAGGTCGACCATCTCCAGCGCCTCGGCGCGCGGCCGCGCGCCCGGGGTGAACCGGCGCCAGGCGTCGACGGTCTCGGCCACTGTGAGGGTTTCGAGGAAACCGGCCTCCTGCAAGACGATCCCGACCCGTGTGGCGATCTTCCGCCGCTCGGTCGACGGGTCGGCGCCGAGCACCCGCACGGTGCCGCTGGTGGGCCGCTGGAAACCGGTCAGCACGTCGACCGTGCTGGTCTTGCCTGCCCCGTTGGTGCCGAGCAGGGCCAGCACTTGCCCCGGCGGGACGGCCAGCGAAATGCCGTCCACCGCGGTGAAATTCCCGTAGTCTAGGTGGAGGTCGCGTATCTCGATTACCGCTTCGTCACTCACGGAATCGAATTTACCGGCCATGACCCAGCCTCCGTCAGTGGATGAGAACACGAGTATCGGCTGACATTTTCCATCCAGTTCACGTGACAAGTGTCAGGTGGCGCAGCTGCTGGTCAGCGGCCGAAAGGAAGAGCAGGCGGGCGATCACCGCCTCCGCCGCGGGGAACACCCCGAGGCGGTTCCCGGCCAGATGCAGGTGGTGGAAAAGCTGAAAATACCCCGACCGCAACGGCATCGAATCGGCCGCCGCCCAGAATTGCCGGGAGAAACCGCGGATCAGTTCCCCGGACGGTCCGCCGAGCACGGCGTTCGCCTCGGAAAGCAGCCCGCCCGCCTTGGCGCGCACCCGCGGGTCGGCCAGCGAGGTCCACGGTGCCGCCGTCCACGGGCGCCGGGCCGGGCCGCCCGACCAGTACCAGCCGTACTGGTGCAGGAAAGCCGGGCGCTGCCGCTCGGGCAGGCCGGCGGTCATGGCCAGCATCACCGCGGCGGCGAGCCCTGAGCGGCTGCCGTTGCGGTGCCGGGCCAGCAGCTTCAGCGCCGTCTCACTGCTCAGCTGGAAGAGCCGCTCGGCGACCGGCATGTCCCCGAATTTTCCTGTCTCCGGCTCGTAAACGTGTTTGCTGTACGCACCGGGCAGTGCTTCGTCGACGGCCTGCTCGACGTGGTTCAACGCGGCGGGCCCGGCGCTCAGCCGCCAGCGGACGTGCAGGCCGGTGGCGTCCAGGAACCTCAGATAGAACCAGCGCAGGTCCGGCACCTGCGCGCGCAACTGCCGGACGACGGGGTCCACCACGGTGCGCAGCAGCGGTTCGCCCGCCCCGGCCGGTTCGACCGGGACGCGGTAGTAGAGCCACTCAGCCATGGCGCACCAGACCCTGGAACTCGGTCGCGACCCGTTCGCCGTCGTCGCCCGGGACCCAATGACCGCGACGATCGGGCAGCGCCTCCGTGAAGTCCACTGTGGATACTTCCGGATCGGGCCCGCCGAGCGCGGCCCACACCGGGAACGGGTGGTCGAACCCGACCCACTGCGGCTTGCGCCGATCGACCCGGCCGCCGGACCGGACCACCCCGGTCACGAACACCTCGTCCGGCAGGCCGTGGACCTCGCGCCAGGCCCGCAGCCGGGCGAAGAACTCCACCGGCGGCTCACCGCGGTCCGGCCGCGGCACCGCATCGGCCGGAAAGCTCCAGCGTTCCCTGGCCCAGACGATCCGGCCACGCTGGCGCCGGGGCTGGTAGCCGGGGTCCGCGTCGTCGGCCACGCGCCGGTCACGGTCGACCCGGCCGAGGGTCAGCCACGGATTGGACAGCAGGCAGACGAGTTCGGCGACCCCGCGTTGCAGGTGCTGCGGCACCGCGCCGGTGTAGGCGAACGCCACCGGACCGTCTACATCGGACACCTGGAGCGTGTCGCTCGCCGGATCGTGGGCGAGTGTCATCCCGTCCAGCCCGGCACCGGACCCGGGCCGGCTCAGGTCGCCCGGAAGGTCCAGCACGGGCAGGCCGAGCGCCGGCCGCTGCAGCGAGGCCCAGTCGGCGTGCGGCGTGACCTGGTAGACCCGGCAGCCCGGGTGCAGGCTCCGGGCCCACCCGGCGAGCGGCTCGTCCAGGCCCCCGGCGACCGGCGTCCACCGGCCGAGCAGGCCCAGCCCGCCGGAGTGCACCGCGTTGACCACGGTGAGGTGGGCCCCGGCGGCCACCGCGTCCGCGGAATCGGCGCCGACCTGGAAGAACACCGCGTTGCTCGCGCTCGCCAGGGTTCCGATGCCACGCAGGCGGGCGGCGTCACGGGCGACGGCGAGGTCGACGTCCGGCAGCAGGGCGGCCACCGCGGCCGGATCGGATCGGGTGAGGAACGCGTAGAGGAAGTCGAGCACCGGCACGTTCGCCGCGCCCCGGCCGTGGCGAAGCACGAAGCAGCGCACCAATTCGGCGTAGCGCCCGTCGCGCCAGATGTGCGGGACGAGCGTGCGGCCGATCTCCGCGAGGTCCTCGGTCACCGGCGCGGGCCGGTCCGGACACCGCGGCGCGGCCACGGCCTCGTGGAACAGCGGCAGCTCATCGGCCCACGACGGCGCGGGCTGATCCAGCGCCGCGAACGCATCCGCGACGGCCTGGTGGGCCGAGCCGATCGCCGCGGCCCGGCGGGCCGGCTCCGGTTCGGCGGCGACGATCCGCTCCTGTTCGGCCAGCTCCCGGGCCGCCGTCGCGAACGGGCCGCCGATCCGGTCCGCGGCCCACGTCGCCAGCTCGGCGAAGTCCGATCGCGCCCGGATCGACCAGGGCAGAACCGGTTGCAGCAGACCGGTTTCCGCGAGCCGGCGGGCCAGGCCGGGCTCGTCCGGGAAGCACTCGGCGAGCCGGACGGGGCCGGTGGGCAGGTCGTCGAGCAGCCAGTCGTACAGCCCGCAGCCGACCAGCTCGTCGACGCGCAGCGGCGTGCGGCGCACGACCACCCGGCTGGGCAGGGTGGCGAGCCACCGCTCGTCGACCCGCCGCAGCCCGGACACGGCGGCGACGGTCAGCCGGTCCGCGAGCCGGCGATCCTTCAAGCAGGCCAGCAGTAAGGCGAGTGCGTGGGGCCGCGACGAGCTGGTGACTCGCGCGGGCTCGCCGTCCGGGATGCCGACCGTGGTCAGCGAGCTGAACGGGCTCGTTTTCAGCGCGATCCGGGTGAGGTAAGCGGTCGCGCTGCGGACCGAGCGGGCCGACGGGGCGTCTTCGAGCGGGGCGGCGAGCAGCCGTTGGGTGAACTCCGGACTCGCCAGCGCGAGCCCGCTCGCGACTTCCGGCGCGCCGAGGTGGCCACGCATCGCCTTGGCCGCCCGCGCGGTCTCCGCCGCGAAATCCGCACCGGCCGCGGTCCGCCGGGCCTGGGCGTGGCGCACCAGCTCGGCCCATCGGGTCACCTCCGCGGCGACCCCGGGCGGCAGTCCGGCGGGCACCGACGCCGGGCGTCCATTGTGGACGTCTCGGCGCAGCTTCACGACGACCCGCCGCAGCGGCTTGTCGAGCTGGGGCACCAGATCGTAGAGCCGCTCGCCGAGCGGCCCGGCCAGCGCGGCCGCCGCCCGCTCGTGCTCCCCGGCCTCCCGCAGCGCGGTCACGGTGTCGGGAGCGGCGAGGTCGTCGACCGCCGACACCGGCAGCCCGGCCACCCGGACGACGGTCACCGGGGCGACCACCGGCCGGAGTTCGGGTCGCGCTGGGGCCAGCGTTCCGACGTCGGGGATCACGACGAGGTCCAGTGCCGTTCACGCAGCAGCGAGTACGCGCTCGACGCCCACTCGGGGTCGTTCACCGCCTGCCAGCTCTCGGGCAGCGGGCGCGGCGGCGCGTCCGCGGCCGGCACCGGGCGGCTGCCGAGGATGAAGTCGCCGACGCTGGACTCGGTCAGGTAGTCGAGGCCGAACGCCCGGGCCGCGAGGTCGGAGTCGCCGCTGCCGAGGCCGCACGGCGCCAGCCCCATCGCGGTCGCCACCAGGTACATCGTCTGGTACAGCACCCCGGCGTGTTTGAGGCTCACGGAATACGCGATGGCGCGGTACTTCCACGAAAGCCGCTGGAACCTCGACGTCATCGTCACCAGCACGTCCGGATCGGCCTGCAGCGCGGTCGCGATCGAGGCGGTCTGGAGCAGGGCCTGCCGGTCGGCCTCACCGTCGTTGACAAGCACCAGCCGGTGCCCCACCGGGTCGTAGTAGTAGATACCGGGCTCGATGCCGTCGCAGCGCTGCACGGTGAGGTACAGCTCCAGCTCGTAGGCCGCGCCACCGCACGGGTACGGCCGGGTGCTCGCCTCGTACGGGGCGTTCGGGGTGGGCCCGTAGACCGCGCGGACCCGCGCGGTCCGGTAGAGCCACTCGCCGATCTGCCTTGCGGTCAAAGGCTTTTCCCCGTACTGGCGGACCGAGGTGCGGGCCTCCAGCACGGCGGTGAGCGACGGGTCGGTGGCGAGCACGTCGTCCAGTTCCGGCCGGTACAGCTCGATCGACGGCCCGTCCGGCACCGGCTTGATCGCGGGACGCGGCTCGATGTCGCCCAGGTACGGGAAAATCCCGCCGAACGGCTGATCGAACCGGCCGCTGCGGGCCCGCGAGTGGCTGAGCAGGTCGTGGAAGTCCCACTGGCGCAGCACCGCTTCGGTGTCGGACGGGAAACCCGCGGGCGTGCCCTGCTCGACAAAACCCGCGCCGACGAGATGCCCGACCAGCTCCGCCGTGGCGTCCTCGGGGAGCAGGCCGGCCAGGTCCGCGGCCGTGCCCTCGGCGCCGAGCCGCGCGACGACGGCGGCCGCGACCGGGTCCACCAGCGTCACCCGGTGCTGGACCAAGGGGGACTCCAGCACCAGCTCGTTGTCCAAAGTGCGCAGCAGGGCGAACTTCGACAGCCGCAGCCGGGCGTCCGCCGGCACGACGGCCGGCTCGTAGGCGCTGACGCGACTGGTCGCCTCGATCCGGACGAGGACCCGGCCGTCGGACTCGACGAAGCGGACGAAGAGCTGCTTCGCGCGCTCCACGATCTGCCGCAGCTGGCGGGGCTGCGTCTCGGGCAGGCCGAGGTCGGCGCGCGGGGTGACCGCCAGCTCGCGCAGCGCCCGCGTCACCTCCGGGGTGACACCGTGCAGCGCGAACGAGCCGACCCGGCTGAGCAGCCGGAGGGTGCCGTCGCGTTCGTCGATCCGGACGTCGGAGCGCAGGCCGAGCCGGGTGGCGGGCCGGGGGTGATCGATCGTGGTCATGGCTGTGGTCCTCACAGGAACATCGCGGTCGGGTTCAGTGCGGTTTCGGCGGTGGGCTCGGCCAGCCAGCCCATCCGCACGGGCACGTCGTAGAGCCGGCCGGGCGCGTACCGCGTCCAGAAGTGGCGCAGGCCGGGCACAAGCACCTTCACCACGGGCAGGCCGATGTCCGGCCGGGTCTGGTCGAGCACCAGCATCTCCAGCCCGGCCCGCTCGACGGTCCGCTGCGCGAGCCGGACGTCCTCGGCCAGGTCGTCGGTGCTGAGGTCGGTGTAGTCGGCGGCGGTGCGCGGCGCCCCGTCGAGCGGACGCAGGTACGGCTGGTTCGCCAGCGTCGCCGTGCGCCACCAGCGGTGCTGCTCCGGATCGGGGAAGGCGTACTCCTCGGCACCGTCCTTCGCCCCGATCACGGCGGGCAGGAACTGGTTCATCTCGGTCATCGCCCGGGAGATGGCGATCTTGATGTCGAAATGCGCGCCGAACGCGATGAGCAGGTCCTCCACCGGCTTGTCGATCCGGCGGGAAACCGTGACCACGGTGGGAATGCCGAGGTCGGTGGTGAGGTCGAGCGCCCACGTCTCGCGGTTCGCGGCGCGGTAGCTCCGCTGCCAGGTGTCGAAGTACGGGTCGCCGAAACTGGCCAGGTCGATCGCCGGACGGCGGAGCATGTTGTACCACCAGAGCGCTACGCTGTCGCGTTCCACCAGCTCCATGAAGCCCTGGACGATGGCGTCTTCGAGACAGGTCCCGGCGGCGTTGCCGTTGGAATCCGCGCCGCTGTAACGGTCGCCCTGCGGCAACGGGTAACCGAAGAACAGGCTGGCGGTGGGGAAGTACTTGGTGCGCTCGTGTGTCAGCGACCACACCGGCGTCCAGTCGATCTTCCGCGCCGGGTCGAACGGATCGCACACCCGCTGGAAGTGCGAGCCGCGCGCGTTCCACTCCGCCCGGTCGCGGAACTGGGCGTCGCTGAACAGGTGCAGCTCGTTCGGCTGGAACGCCTGCTCCGGGCCGAGTTCGTGGTAGGTGGCGGAAATCCGTCCCTCGTCGCCGCGGTAGAGCCCGCTGTAGCGCTCGACGGCCTCGCCGATCGCCGACGCACGGGCCTGCACGTCGGTCATGCCCTTGCCGGACGCGGCACTGCGCAGGCCGGCCCGCAGGTCCGACACGTGCCCCATCGGCACGGCGAAGTTCTGCCCCGCCTGATAGGTGTGCAGACCCTCCACATCGGACGGCAGCTTCACGAGCTGCTTCACCGGGCCGGTGATCGGGCTGACCAGCGGCTCGAACTCGGCGAGCAGCTTCTCCGGCGACTTCGCGCGGTGCCCGCCGTCGGTGATCTTCGCCTTGGGCCGGCTGGTCAGCCGGACCGGCGACTGGTGCAGCCGGCTCTGCAGCTCACGGTCGCCGCAGGCGGCGCACTGCGGACGGCGGGTGAGCCGGTGGTGCCGGCTGTCCATCGTCACGGTGTCGAAGGTGACGACCTCGGTCAGGCTGTGATCCGGACGGCGCTGACCGGCGGCGAGCCAGGCCGCCGCCTGCACCGCGGTGAGCCGCAGGCCGAGCTGCCGGGTGGCGGCGAGATCGGCGATCGAGGTCACCGGCGGGGCGATGAGACCGTTGCGCTGCTTGAGATAGTTCATCACCATCTGGTTCGAGGACAGCCGCGCGGCCAGGCACCACCAGCAGGCCGTGGTGCCCGGTTCGAACACCGGGCCGGTCCACAGCAGACCGCCGGTGGGCTTGGCGAGCAGCCAGGGGCGGCCGTCGGCGAGGCGGTCGAGGTTGAAGTCCGCGACCCCGGGGTTGAGGTAGTCGTCGACGAGCACCACGGTGAGGGCGGACGGACCGGCGCCGAGGGTGAGCCCGGCCTGCCCGGCCGCCTCGGCGAACCCCTCGTCGGAGACGTCGCCGAACCGCACCACGTCGATCGGCGTCGCCGCGACCCGTTCCAGCGCGGCGTCACCGTCGAGGGAGTGCAGCTCCCAGAACCCGCCCGCGCGCTGGTCGGCCTCGGCGTCGACCTCGGCGACGTGGCCCGCGGCGACGAGCTTGTCCAGCACCGCCTCGACCCGCGCGGCCGGGAACTCGGCCGCCAGCGCTTCGACGACCTCGGCGCGGGTGTGCTTGCCCGCGAGCAACGGCGTCGCCCGCTCCATCAGCCCGCCCGCCAGCCGAACGTGCCCGAACCGCTCCGCGATCAGGTACACCCCGTCGCCCTCGACGACCTCGGCACGCAGGTACCGCTTGAACCGGATGACTTTCCTCATGAATTCCCCCAGCGGGTTTCGGTGTTCGTTGGCACGTCTTCGCCGAGCACGAGCACCCGGTCGGCGGCGTCGAGGAACCGGGGCGAGCGGCTGACGACGACCCTGGTCACGCCCTCCTGTCCGCGCAGTACCTCGGCGACGGTGTCCGGTGGCTCGTCGAGCAGGAGCAGTCGCGGCCGGCGCGCGAACGCCCGGGCGAGTTGAAGGAGCTTGAGCTGGCTCGCGGAGAACCCACCGGCACCGCCACTGACCACAGTGGACAGACCCATCGGGAGCCCCCGGATCACGCCGGCGAGGCCGGCCTCGCCGAGCGCGGCCCAGGCTTGGTCGTCGGTGGCCGGGGAACGGCCGAGCACCACCGTGCGGACGGTGCCACGAGGGAGGTCGGCGTCCTGCCTGAGGTAGCCGGTCCGGTCGCGGCCGGCCGCGCTGAGCCGGTCGAGCAGGGTGGTTTTGCCGGCACCGGACGGGCCGGTGACGACCACGAACTCGCCCGGGACCAGCTCCAGGCCGGCGGCGGGTCCCTCGGTGGTCTTCGCCGCGGCCAGCAAGACCCGGATGCCCCGGACGGCCTCACCGCCGACGGCGACCACCGAGCGGACCGTGTTGTCCGAGCGGCCCAGCACCAGCACGAGCTGGGCCAGGACCGCGCACGCGGCCAGCAGGTCATCCGCGTGCGCGGTCCCGAGAACGGTGGCGAGCAAGAGCAGGGGGAGCGCCGCCGCGAGCGCGGCCGACCGCGGTTCGGGCCTGGCCCGCTGTCCGGTTCCGGCATCAGTGCGCTCCGGCAGGAGCCGGGCGAGCATCCGGCGTTCGGCGGCGTAGAGGTGGATCTCGTCGGTCCCGGTCAGCACCCGGTCGAGCCCGTCCTCGGTGAGGTCCGCGGCCGGGCCACGAGCCGACCGGGCCAGCACCACGAGGCCGGCGACGGAGACCGCGAGCACCGCGCAAGCCGGCCCGGCACCGATGGTCAGCAACGCGAAGAAGGCCGCGGCCACCATGGCCGTCACGAGCAGCGCGTCGAGCGCCGCGGCGGCCACGAGCGTGCGCAGCCGGGAAACCACGGTGGTCGCGGCCGCGCGCAGTTCCGGCTCCGTGGTGCGCAATCCGGTCCGGGCCGGGTCGAGCAGCAAGCCCCAGAGCGCGGGTTCCAGGCTGGCTTGCAGCCGGTGCTGGGCGTCGGTGGCGAGCCGGTCGCGCAGGCCCAGCAACAGGATGATCGGCAGCGCGGCCGACACGGGCACCAGCCAGCCGTACCGCACCGCCAGCACCGACGAAGCACAGCTGACCAGCGCGGCCAGCAGCCCGGTGACCACCACCGAGACCGGGACGCGGGGCCGGGCGAAGTCCTTGGCGGACAGGTGCCAGACCGCACGGACGTCGGCCGGCTCCGGGTGCCGGCCGGACCGCAGCAGGACGGCCCGGCCGGCGGTATCAAGCACCAGCGCGGTCCCGGCCACGGTGCTGCCGGGGCCGACCCGCACCGCCCGCCAGCTGGCCGCCTCGGCCGCCGCCGTCACCGGGTCGGGGCCGGCCGGCGCGTCGTCCGGCACCTCACCGAGCAACGGCCGCAGGGCCTCACGGCAGGCCGGCCACCAGTCCGCGGCGGTGCTCAGTTCACGGTCGGTCATGACGCCACCGGCCCTGGTTCGAGGACCAGCCGCTGATCGTCCGAAGTAGACGGTGCGGATCCGCTGGTGATCACCAGGGTGGCGCCGCGGCGTGCCAGTGCGCGCTCGAGGCGCGGGTCCCCGGCGAGGTCCGGCTCGTCGAGCAGCAGGATCGCCGGGTCGCGGAGCAACGCCCTGGCCAGCGCGAGACGACGACGCTCACCACCGCTGAAATTCCGGCCGCCCGGGGCGATCCAAGCGGTGCGGGCGCCGCCGCGTCCGGTGACCAGGTCGGTGAGGCCCGCATCGTCGAGCGCGCGGGCGACCTGGTCGTCGGTGACGTCATCGTCGGCCAGCGTGAGGTTCTCGTGCACCGTGCCGGGAAACAGCCACGGTACCTGCGGCAGGTACCCGACCCCGTCGCGCAGCGCGGATCGCGGGATCTCAGCATGGGTGCGGCCGCCGAGGCGGATCTCCCCGTCGGTGGGCTCGAGCGCACCGGCCAGCAGCCGCAGCAGCGTCGACTTGCCGCTGCCGGTCACCACCAGCCGTCCACCGGCCGGCACGCTCACGGTGACCCCGCGCAGCACCGAATGGCGAGGCGAGTAGCCGAAACCGACGCCGATCAGGTCGACTCGTCCGTCCAGTGTGGACTCTTGCGCACCGGCTTCGATGGTGAACCGCGGATGCGGGGCGGCTTCGTCGAGGTCGTCCAGCACGTTCGTCCGGTCGACCAGCTCGGGCAGCCCGCCGAGGTGTTCCAGCACCGCACGGGCGTGGATGAGGAACGGGGCGAGCGCGACCAGCGCCGCGGCGTGCCAGGCCGCGCCGGCGACTGCCGCGAGCTCCACCCCCGTCGCCACCGACGTCCAGGCACGCGCGCTTTCCGCGGCACGCCGGCGCGCGACCAGCTCTTCGCCCTGGATCTCGGCGAATTCCGCGAACAGGTCCGGTTCCGACTGCTCGGCGTGCACCGCGTCGAGCCGGGCGAACGCGGCGCGCGCGATCCCGTTGCGCCGGGTCAGCTCCCCGACGAACAGCCGCCGCGACACCGCCGAACGGCGCTGCCCGATCGCTCGCAGCGCCGCCGCGAGTCCGGCGCCGACGACGCCGACCAGCAGCGCCGGCCACGAAAGCCACCCGAGCACCACGGCCACCGGCACCAGGAACCCGGCACTGGCCAGCAGCGGCACCACCCGGTGCGCGAGCAGGACCGCCGAGGTCTCGGCGAACCGCACCTGCGCTCCCAGCGCCGCGTTCGAGCGACGGCCAAGGAACGACGCGGGCACCGTCAGCAGCTTGCCCAGCACCGCCCGCTTCCGCCGTCCGGCGACCTCGTCGTGGACCTCGCCGGCCAGCCATCGCTGCCCGTACGCCAGTGCGGCGGCCGCGAGCGCCGCGACGATCAGCGCGGCCACGGCGACGCCGGAATTCAGCCGTCCGGCGACAACACCGTCGACGAGCAGTGCTGCGACACCGGTCACCACACCGAGGCCGAGCCCGGCGGCGGCCGCGGCGGTTACCCGGCCCCGGACCTCGGCGAGCCAGCGCGCGCACGTCCGCAGGGTCGACCGGCGCGGTCGCGTGGCCGTCACGGCGGGCGCGGCCGACGTGAAAGTCAGCACGATGCCACTGAATTCGGCCCGGAACTGGGCGCTGGTGCGCCGATCCCGGCCGCGGGCGGGATCGTTGACCACGGCGCCGGCGTCAACCGCTTCGAGAACCGCGAAGTGGTTGCCGCGCAACAGGACGACGGCCGGCAGCGGCAGCGCCCGTAGCGCGGGCAACGGGTCGCCGTCACGGATTCGCAGCCCGCGTCCGGCGAGCCCGTGGCCGGCGCCGACCCGGAGCAGGTCGGCCGCGGTGGTGCCGTCGCGAGAAACGCCGCATTCCGCCCGCAGCCGCGCGGCGGGGACCGGGGTGCCGCGATGCGCGAGCAGGATGCCCAAGCAGGCGGGGCCGCAGTCGGCCTCCTCCACCTGCCCGATCACGGGTGTCGCGCCGGAAGCCGACCTCACGGCCGCCCACCGGCCCCGAACGGACACGACCCGGCCGGAGCCGCGACGGCCGGAACCATTGGCTCCGTGAAGGTTTCGGGCAGCAGGAGCCGCAGCGACGCCGGGCTGTGGAACGCCATCTCGTCGCGACGGCGGATGTCCTGGTCGGCCAGCCGGAAGTC
>DASXYS010000131.1:0-18407 GCA_036502365.1 Amycolatopsis sp. | reverse complement strand
GGAGTTCGCCGGCGCGGGCGCGGGTGAGGGCGGTCCCGGCGAGGCGGATGCCGATGCGGTCCAGCTCGGCCGTCACGGTGTACGGCGTGCTGACCAATGTGGACAGTGCGGTCGCCGTGAACCAGTCCAGCCGGGGGCCCGGGGTGACGCGGAGCGTGGGCTCGTCCGGCAGCCGGCCGCGCGGCGCCAGGTCGACGGCGGGCGGCGGGCCGGTGACGTCGCCGACGGGCAGCGTCATGCCGGGCGTCAGCACCGCCGGGCCGAGCCGGCCCATGGTGTCGGTGGCGCGCGCGCCGAGCACCGGCCGGACGTCGAAGCCGCCGCGCACCGCCACGTAACAGCGCAGGCCGCGTTCGGCTGTGCCCAGCGTCAGCTCGTCGCCGGGGCGTAACGCGATCGGCGCGTTCGGCGCGGCCGCCCGCCGTCCCGCGCGCACGGGCACCTCCGCCCCGGTGACGGCGATGGTCGTGTGCTCCGACACCCGCAGCCGCAACCCGCCCAACGTCACCTCCAGCGCCGCATGCCCCTCGGGATTCCCGACGAGCCGGTTCGCCAGCCGCAGCGAGCCCCGGTCCGCGGCCCCCGACCGCCCGACGCCGATCGCCGCCAGCCCCGGGCGGCCGAGGTCTTGGATGGTCGCGAAGGGGCCGGTGGTGAGGATTTCGGCTTTGCCGCTCATGACGGGGCTCCGTGACCCGGTTCGGCGCCGATCGGTTCGGTCGCCAACGGCCCCGTCACGACAGCGGCCCACCCCGTCACCCTGGGCATCAGCGAAGCACCTCGAACCGAACGCGAGTTCCCGGCACCAGCAGGTTCGGCCGGGCCCGCTCGACGTCCCAGACCCGGGCGTCCGTGTGGCCCAGCAGGTGCCAACCGCCGGGGGACGGGTGGGGGTAGACGGCCGTGTAGTCGCCCGCGATGGCGACCGCGCCGGATGGGACGCGGGTGCGCGGGGTCGGGCGGCGCGGCAGGCGCAGGGCCGGGTCCAGGCCCGTCAGGTAGGCGAAACCCGGGGCGAAGCCACAGAAAGCCGCGACGTACGTGGCCGACGAGTGGCGCCGTACGACCTCCGCCGACGTCAGCGACGACGCGGCGGCCACGGCGTCCAGATCCGCTCCGTCGTAGCGCACTGGCAGAGTCACCGTGGCGGAAGATCCGGCGGCAGAGTCCACAGAGGACACAGAACCTAAGGCCGAGGCAAGAGCGTCCCAGGAAGTCGCCGAAGGGTCGTAGCGCACCAGCAGGGTTTGCGCCGCCGGGACCAGCTCCACCACACCCACTGGGAGCGAAAGTTCCAGCGCCGCCTGGAAACCCAGCACGTCCGACGTCTCCACCAGCGCCGCGGACCCGCCGTAGCGCAGAACCGCCGTCATGCGAACGGCGCCAGCGTCACGCCCTCGGCCTCCAGCGACTCCCGGATCCGTCGCGCCAGCTCCACGGCTCCGGGCGTATCCCCGTGCACGCACAGGGAATCCGCGCGCATCGTGAGCTTCCCGCCGGAAGCGTCGAGCACCTCGCCCGTCGTTGCCATCGTGACGGCGCGCGAGGCGACTGCCGCCGCGTCGTGCAGGACCGCGCCCGGTTCCTTGCGCGACACCAGGCGTCCTGAAGGCGTGTACGCGCGGTCCGCGAAAGCCTCGGCATGGCCGGTTATGCCCGCCGCGACGGCCGCGTGCAGCATCTCCGAGTCCGGTGGGCACAGCAGCGCCAGCTCCGAGCCGAACCGGCGTACGCCCTCGACGAGCGCCGCCGCCTGCTCCGCGTCCACCGCCGCCGTGTTGTACAGCGCACCGTGCGCCTTCACGTACCGGACGCGGCTTCCGGCGGCGCGCGCGAACGCGTCGAGCGCGCCGATCTGGTACAGCACGTCGTCGGCCAGGTCCTCCGGCGCGATGTCGAGCGCGCGCCGCCCGAAGCCGGCCAGGTCGCGGTAGCCGACGTGCGCCCCGATCGTCACGCCCCGCTCGGCCGCGCGCTCGCACACCCGCCGCATCACGCCCGGGTCGCCCGCGTGGAAGCCGCACGCGACGTTCGCGCTGGTCACGATGTCGAGCATGGCTTCGTCGTCGCCCATTTTCCAGGCGCCGAAGCCCTCGCCGAGGTCGCTGTTGAGATCCATGTCAGTCCACCCGGTAGTCGCTGTCGAGCTTGTCCGTCACGAGCATGTACCCCGGCGCGTGCGTGATGGCGAACGGTGGCCGCGAGGCCATCAACGCCGCCTGCGGGGTCACGCCGCAGGCCCAGAACACCGGCACGTCACCAGGTTCCGGTAACGCGTACTCACCGAAGTCCGGCCGCCGCAGGTCCGTGATGCCCAGCTCCGCCGGATCCCCGACGTGCACCGGCGCCCCGTGCACCGCGGGCATCACGGCGGTGAGCCGCACCGCGTCCGCCACCCGCTCGGCCGGGATCTGGCGCATCGACACCACCATCGGCCCGTGCAGCCGTCCCGCCGGTTCGCACTGCCGGTTCGTCACGTACATCGCGACGTTGCGGCCCTGGTCCACGTGCCGCAGCGGCACGCCCCCGGCCCGCAGCGCCGTCTCGAACGTGAAGCTGCAGCCGATCGAGAACGCCACCATGTCGCTACGCCACAGCCCGGTCGCGTCCGTCACCTCGCCGGTGAGCACGCCGTTGTGCCAGATCCGGTAACGCGGCAGGTCGGTGCGCAGGTCCGCGCCGGGCGCGAGCCGGGTGGCCGGGTCGCCGGGCGCGCTGACGTCGAGCACCGGGCAGGCCTGCGGGTTGCGGTGGCAGAACAGTCGCACGTCCTCGGCCCAGTCCTGCGGGACGGCGATCAGGTTCGCCTGCGTGTACCCGGACGCCCAGCCGGTGGTGGGCTGTTCGGTGCCGGCGCGGAACAGCGCGCGGGCGGCGGACGGCGCGAGCGTCGCCGGGTGCTCGAAGGTGGTCATGATCCCTCCTGCGCGGCAACGCTTTCCGGCAGTTCGGTGCCGCGGGTCTCGGGCAGCCCGAGCAGCGCGAGCGCCGCGATGACGTAGCCGACGGCGCCGAGCGCGATTGCGCCGCCCGCCCCCATGAACCCGACCACGGCCGGGAACGCCGCGCCCACCGCGCGGCCGAAGTTGTACGTGAAGCCCTGCCCGGTGGCGCGCAGCTCGCTCGGGTACAGCTCCGCCAGGTAGGCGCCGAAGCCGCTGAAGATCGCGGACGTCGAGAAGCCGAGCGGGAAGCTGATCAGCAGCATCAGCCCGTTCGCGCCGTAGGGCAGCTGCACGAACAGCAGGATCAGCACCGCCGAGAGCACCGAGAAGAGCAGGAAGGTTTTCTTGCGCCCCAACAGGTCCGCGAGGTAACCGCCGCAGACGTAGCCGACGAACGCGCCCGGGATGAGCAGCGCGAAGTACCCGCCGGTGCCGACCACGGACAGGCCGCGGCTGACCTTCAGGTAGTTCGGCATCCAGGTGAACAGCGTGTAGTAGCCGCCCTGGACGCCGGTCGCGAGCAGCGCGGCGAACAGCGTCGTGCGCAGCAGGCCCGGCCGGAAGATCCCGGCGAGCGAGCCGCGGACCCGGGCTTTCTTCCGGCGTTCCGTGGCCGCCGGCGCGTCCTCCACGCTGCGCCGTACCCACAGCACGAGCAGCGCCGGGAGGACGCCGACCCAGAACAGCACCCGCCACGCGACGGCTTCGTCGAGCACGCTGAACAGCACCGTGTAGACGATCACCAGCAGGCCCCAGCCGACCGCCCACGCGCTCTGCACGAACGCGACGGTGCGGCCGCGATAACGAGCCTGGCAGTACTCCGCGACCAGCGCGGCGCCCACCGCCCACTCGCCGCCGAAGCCGAGGCCCTGCAGACCGCGCAGGACCAGCAGCGTCTCGAAGTTCGGCGCGAAGCCGCAGAGCACGGTGAAGATCGTGTACATCGCGATGGTCAGCTGCAGCGTGCGCACGCGGCCGATCCGGTCGGCCAGCACGCCGGCGCCGACGCCGCCGATCGCGGACACCACCAGTGTGGTCGTGCTCAGCAGGCCCGCCTCGCCCGAGGAGATGCCGAAGTACGCGGTGATGGCGGCCAGGCCGAACGGCAGGGTCTGGTAGTCGAAGGAGTCGAGCCCGTAGCCGCCGAACGCGCCGAAGAAGGCGCGTTTTCCCTTGTGGCCAAGGGAATGGAACCAGTCGAACGGCCGGGCCGGGGTGGTGGCGGAGCTGGCTGTCACGTTCATGGGGTACCTCGCAAGGGGAGCAGCTCATCGTGGCACGGGTCACATGGCCACTACCGTACGGATCGTTCAACAATCCCACAAGACTCCGATTGCATTGTTCTCTTCGTGCTGGCTAGGCTGGTGCCGTGGTCAACGAGGACGCCCCCTTGGGCCTGGAAGCCGACCGCGGTCTGCTCAGCCGCACGAGCACGGCGGAGCGGGTCGCGGGGGTGCTGCGCACCCGCATCGCCGAGGGCTTTTTCCTGCCCGGCGGCCGGCTCTCCGAGCAGGACATCGGCAACGCGCTGGGCGTCTCCCGCAACACGCTGCGCGAGGCGTTCCGCCTGCTGACCCACGAGCGGCTGCTGACCCACGAGCTGAACCGCGGGGTGTTCGTGCGCGTGCCGACGGTCGAGGACGTGCGCGACATCTACCGGGTGCGCAAGATCGTCGAATGCGCGGCGGTCCGCGGGATCACGGCCAAGCCCGCCTCGTACGCCAAGATCGCGGGCACCGTGGCGGACGGCGATCTCGCCGCTCGGCACGGGCGCTGGCAGGACCTCGGCACGGCCAACATCCGGTTCCACCGCGAGCTGGTGGCGCTCACCGGGAGCGAGCGCGTCGCCGAGCTGATGCAGGGCCTGGCCGCCGAGCTGCGGCTGGTCTTCCACATGATGGCCGACCCGCGCCGCTTCCACGAGCGCTACCTGCCGCGCAACCACGAGATCCTGGTGCCGCTGGAGGCCGGGGACGGGGCCCGCACGGCGGAGCTGCTGGACCAGTACCTCGCCGACGCGGAGGCTCAGCTGGTGGAGGCGTACGCGGAACGCTGAGTTCCGGCAACCGCAGGCAGGTGCTTCACCTGGCGAAACTCCGCACGGAGGGGCATTCGCCGGTGTCCGATCGGGTCGTCCGGCGGCCGGGTGCCTGCCGCGGGCGGGCGGGGCTGGCTACCGTCGGCGGCAGGTCGCGTGAATCGAACCCGTCCCGGGCCCCGGGCCCCCAGCTGGGGCGCGGGACTTCGAGCGCCGGATCGCACCTGGTCGCCCCAGAGCGGTCCGGCGCCACGCGGCCGGGGAGATGGTGGAGGGCAGCGGCGGACCGTGAGCCAGGGGGGAGCACACGGTCCGCCGTCTGCGTTTCGACATCGGCTACAACAGTCCGATCAGGACAGTCTCACCATCGGGCTTCAGCCCGTGTACGAGGCGAAGGCCCTCGTGTAGTCCCAAGCCTGTTGCGACACCCCGGAACAGCTGTCCGCCGGGCCGCCGGTGCAGGGCCGGTCCCGGTTGGCGGACCAGAAGGTCAAGCGCGCCAAGTGGTGGGAGTTCGCGTAACCCAGGATGGTGCCGAAGTCCGCCACGGTGACGATCTCGTTCTGGTCGGTGACCCCGTTCATGGACGAGATACCCATGTGCCGGTACGCGTTGTCGTCGGTGTAGCCGTAGGCGTTCTTGACGACCGTCTTCAGCCCTTCCGCCGCGCGCGTGGTCAGCGTGCCCATGTTCTGGCCGGCCCCGCCGAAGTCGAACGGCATGATCACCCAGCCGTCCGCGGTCAGGCCGGACGAAGCGGCGCGGTTGACCAGGCTCGAGTCCGGGCCGTTGGTCCCGGTCCCGAAGGTCACGTAGATCTTGATGCCGGAGTTGTTGGCCCGGATGGTCTTCAGCGCGTCGACGGTGCGCTGCTGCACGGTCGCGTTGCTGTAGGCGTCGGCCTCGATGTCGATGTCGATCGCCTTCAGGCCGTAAGCGCTGATCACCTTCTGGTACGCCCCGGCCAGCTCACCCGCGCTGCCGCAGGACGACTCCAGCTTGTTGCCGCTGTAACCGCCGAACGACGGGATGATGTCGCCGCCCCCGGCGCGCACGGTGTTGACCGTGCCCTGGTCCACGCCACCGGTCAACGCTCGCGCGCCGTCCCATTGCGGGTTGCAGTAGCCGTTGGACAGCACGAAGGCGAGCGTGAACCACTTGACGCCGGTCGCGTTCGTGATCGTGGACGGGTTCGGCGGGCTGCCCCAGCCGTTGTAGAGGTACGGGGCGACGGCCATGGCGCCGGACGACGGAGGCGGGGTCGTGCCGCCGCCGGGCGCGGTCCACTTCTGGTTGGCTCCGCCGCCGCAGGTCCAGATCTGGAGCCGGGTGCCGTTGGCGGAGCTGTTTCCGGTGGCGTCCAAGCATTTGTTGGCGGCCGGGTTGACGATGTCGTGGGCCGCGGTGACGGTCCACTGCTGGGCGCCGGTGCCGTTGCAGTCGTAGAGCTGGACGGCGGCACCGTCCGCTGTGGACGCTGCCGTGACGTCCATGCACTTGCCGAGCGCGCGGATCGTGCCGTCGCTGCCGACGTTCCACTGTTGCGCGGCATTGCCGTTGCAGTCGGTGATCTGGATCGGGGTGCCGTTCGCGCTGCTGGCGCCGGCGACGTCGACGCACTTGCCGCCGATGCCGGTGATCGTGCCGGTGGCCGCCTGCGCGCTGGCCGGGATCAGGGTGACGACGGTCGCGGCCAGCAGGCCGCCGATCGCCAAGAGGGCTCTTCGTCTCATCGGGTTCTCCTTGCCGGGCACAGCGGGATCAGGGCGCGGTCCACTTCTGGTTGGCTCCGCCGCCGCAGGTCCAGATCTGGAGCCGGGTGCCGTTGGCGGAGCTGTTTCCGGTGGCGTCCAAGCACTTGTTCGCCGCCGGGTTGACGATGTCGTGGGCCGCGGTGACCACCCATTGCTGAGCTCCGGTGCCGTTGCAGTCGTAGAGCTGGACGGCGGCACCGTCCGCTGTGGACGCTGCGGTGACGTCCATGCACTTGCCCAGCGCGCGCAGGGTGCCATCGGTGCTGACGGTCCAGCTCTGGGCCGCGTTGCCGTTGCAGTCGGTGATCTGGATGGGCGTGTTGTTGGCGCTGCTGGCGCCGGCGACGTCGACGCACTTGCCGCCGATGCCGGTGATCGTCCCGGTGCGCCCGCTCGGCGGGGTGCCGCCACCGCTGTCGGTGGTCACGTGCACGTAGTCGACGACCAGCTGCTGCGGGAACTGTGTGCTGCTGTTCGGGTCGCCGGGCCAGTAGCCGCCGACCGCGAGGTTCATGATGACGAAGAAGTTGTGGTCGTAAACCCAGCGGTTGCCGTTCAGGTCGGCCGGGGTGCGGGTCTGGTAGGCGTTGCCGTCGACCGACCAGACGATCTTGTTCGGCGACCAGTCCACGGCGTAGGTGTGGAAGTCGTCGGAGAAGTTCGGGCCGTTGTAGGCGGCGCCGATGCCGCCGGCGCCGGAGTAGCCGGGACCGTGGATGGTGCCGTGCACGGTGTTCGGCTCGAAGCCGACGTTCTCCATCACGTCGATTTCGCCGTCGGTCGGCCAGTTCCCGCCGCCGAGCATCCAGAACGCCGGCCACATGCCCTGCCCGCGGGGCAGCTTCATGCGGGTCTCGAAGTGGCCGTAGGCCTGGCTGAACTTGCCCGAGGTGTTGAGCCGCGCGGAGGTGTACTCGCAGCGGCCGTACCAGCAGTTGTAGTTGCCGGGGTTCTCCTTCTTGGCCGTGATGACCAGGTGGCCCTGGCCGTCGAGCGCGGCGTTGTTCGTGCCGGAGGTGTAGTACTCCCGCTCGTGGTTGTTGACGTTGTCGCCGGTTTCGTAGTTCCACTTCGAGGCGTCGGCGGGGCTGCCGGCCGCGCCGTTGAAGTCGTCGGTGAAGCTGGCGGCGGCCGCCGCTTCGGGTGGGGCGATGGCGGCGGGCGCCACTTGGCCCGCGAGGGTGAGCAAAGCGGCGGCTGCGAAGAGACCGGCCCAGCGGCTGCGTCTCAGTGAGCGCGAGAAGGACATCATCGTCACCTCGGTCCGAGGAGGGGACCGCGCTTTCACGCGCGCAGCACGAAAACGCGGCGGGGGCAGGAGAGGTGCGGCCGGGATCAGGCCGCGGTGGTGCTCGGCCGGGCGCTTCGTGTCCACTCGGGGTGGACCGCAGGCGGGCGGCCGGTGGGGACCAACCAAGGGCTTACTTTGTTGTGGCGGCCAACAAAGTAAAAGAAGTATGCATGGTCCGGACCACTTGCGGCAATGTTCCGCTGCACGAAAATTTTTAACTCGAATTAAGGCTGGGGAGTTACCCCCGGTCGTCGTCTGGCACTGCTCGTGAGTGTTCATGCCGGTTCTTACCGTCATCAACACTCACGAGCAGTTCAGGCGGCGCCGGTCCGGTCCGCGGACTTGGCCCGCAGCCGCGGGTCGGCGCCCTGCTCCAGCAGATCGGCGACCGGGAGGGTGGCGGCGCCGGTGGCCACCGCGTCCAGGCCGAGCTGGGCCAGCCGGATCGTGGTCTGGCCGTAGGGGTGGCGCAATGCGTGGGCGGCCGCGGTCGAGCGGACCAGCGGCAGCAGGTCCTCGCCCAGCGCCAGGCCCACCCAGCCGCCGACGACGATGCGCTCCGGGTTGAAGAGGTTGATCAGATTGGCGATGCCGGCGCCGAGATAGCCGGCCGTCTCCTCGATCACCTTCTGGGCCGTCTTCGACTTCGGCACCGCCGCCAGCAGTGCGGCCAGCTGATCCTGCTCGTTGTCGCCGGGGGCGGCCTTGCCGCGCGCCCGGCGGTACCGCGCCAGGATCGCCTCCGCGCCGATGTACGCCTCGAGGCAGCCGTGCGAGCCGCATCGGCAGGCCTGCCCGCCGTAGACGATGGTGGTGTGGCCCCATTCGCCGGCGCTGCTGGTGGAGCCGCGGTAGGTGGCGCCGTCCGCGATCACGGCGGCGCCGACGCCGGAGCCGATGAGGACTATCACCGCGTGCCGCGCCCCGCGGCCGGCGCCGAACCACATCTCGGCCTGGCCCTGGGTCTTGGCGCCGTTGTCGATGAACAACGGCAGGCCGATGCCCGCCGCGCGCAGCTCTTCGCCCAGCGCCACGGCGTCCCAGCCGATGGTCGGGGCGTGCACGAGCACCCGTTCGCCCTGCTCGACGGTGCCCGGCACGCCGACGCCGACGCCCAGCACCGCGCTCTCCTCGACCTCCGCGGTCGCGATCACCTCGCGCAGCCCCGATACCACGGCGGCCACCACGGCCCCCGGTTCGGTGCGCGCCGGCGACAGCTCGTGCTCAACCAGCGCCAGGCGCTGCATCGCGAGGTCGAACAGCTCCACCCGCACGCCCGTCTCGCCGATGTCGACGCCCGCGACGTGCCCGTACGCCGGGTCCACGCGCAGCAGCACCCGCGGCCGCCCGCCGTCGGATTCCACCAGCCCGGCCTCGGTGATCAGCCGTTCCTCACCCAGCTCCGCGGTCACATTGCTGACCGTGGCGGCCGAGAGGCCGGTGAGCCGGCTCAGCTCGTGTCGCGAAAGCGGGCCGTCGAAGTACAGTTTCGACAGCAGCAGGGAACGGTTGTGCCGCCGCAGATCGCGGACGGTGGTGCGCTTGCTAACCATGTATGCCCATCCGGCCCTTGAAGTGTCCCGACACCAGAATGCCTGATCACCGTAAGTTGTTGCCATGTATTAACTAGTGAACTAAGTCCCGAACGTCTGGGCGTCTGGCAGAATCCCCTGGGTGACGAGGGTGGTGCGGCAGACGACCCGGGACCTGAGGCGGCACAACCGGGCGGTGCTCCTGTCGTCGCTCTACCTGCGGGGCCCGGTGAGCAGGCTGGAGCTGGTCGCCGAGTCCGGGCTCAGCCCGGCGACCGTGACGAACGTGGTGGCCGAGCTGATCGGCGACGGGGTGGTGGCGGAGGCGGGCTCGGTCGAGTCCGACGGCGGCCGTCCCCGCACGCTGCTGCGGGTGCGGCCCGAATACGGCCAGGTCGTGGGCGTGGACGTCGGCGAGACGCACGTGCGCGTGGGCCTGTTCGACTGTGCGCTCGAGACGCTCGCGACGGTGCAGCACCCGCTGGGCGGCACAAGCCTGGACCCGGTCGAGGTCGTGGAACTCGTGCGTACCGGAGTGGCCGAGGTGCTGGCCGACAGCGGCGCGGACGCGGCGGGGGTGTTCGGCGTCGGCGTCGGGGTGCCCGGCGCGGTGCGCGAAGGCGGCATCGTGCACGCGCCGACGCTCGGCTGGGCCGGGGTCGGATTCGCCGACCTGCTGCGGGCCCACCTGCAGTTCGCCGCCGCGCCGCTGCACCTGGACAACCGGGCCCGCACGCTGGGGCAGGCCGAGATGTGGCGCGGCGCCGGCCGGGGTTCGGAACGCGCGGTGATCGCGTTGCTCGGGGTGGGCGTCGGCGCGGCCTTCGTGACCGGCGGCGGCTCGTTCCCCGGGATCACCACCAGCGAGTGGGGGCACACCGTGGTCCAGGCGGCGGGGGCGGCCTGCCGCTGCGGCTCGCGCGGCTGCCTGGAGGCGTACGTCGGCACGGAGGCGGTGGTGCGCCGGTACAGCGAGGCGCCCGGCGCGGAGCCGGTGCTCGGCGTCGAGAGCGAGGCCCGGCTGGCCGAGGTCGTGGCCCGCGCCGGCGTGCCGGGACCGGCTGCCGACACCCTCGCGGAAACCGGCGAGTACCTGGGCATCGGCATCGCCAACCTGATCAACCTGCTGGCTCCGGACCGGGTGGTGCTGGCCGGCTCGGCCGGGGCAGTGATGGGCCCGGCGATCCTCGCGCACGTGCGTGACGCCGCCGCCCGGCACGCGCTCGGCTACCTCGCCGAGAGCACGCTGGTGGAGCTCGGCCAGCTGGGGCCGGAGGCCGTGGCCCTCGGCGCCGCTACCTTGCCGGTGGCGGCGCTGCTGACCTCGGGCGGCCGTTCAGCCGGCTGAAATTCCTTGCCGGGCAAGGGGTTCGACAGTCGGCCACCGAGTGTGACCCTTTCTTTCAGTACTTAAACTTAGGTACAAAATGTTACCGCCGTGTTATTGACGTGACCCGAGTCACCCGGGTTGACTCCTCCTGTCGTGCGGCCGGTCCGAGCCCTGGAGTCAGTTGATGGCGGGGGCGGGGGCGAGGCCCGCAGCAGCAGGACCCGTTTCCGGACCTAGGAGGACGAATGCGAGTCAAGCGCTCCATCGTCGCAGCGCTCGCCGCCGTGGTGGCGACAATAATGCTCGCAGCCTGTGGCGGCGGCTCGACGAACGCCGGGGGCGGCAACGCCGCGGCCGTGTTGAACGTCGGCATGCCGAACGGCCCGCAGGCCGAGAACAACAACCCGTTCCTGGAGACCTCGGCGGCCGCCTCGCTGGGCTACCGGTACGTGATCTACGAGCCCCTGGTGATGCTCAACCGGGTCAAGCCGCAGGATCCCGGCAAACCCTGGCTGGCCACCAAATGGGACTGGTCGGACAACTACAAGAAATTGGTCCTGACCATCCGGGACGGGGTGAAGTTCTCCGACGGCACGCCGATGACCGCCGAGGACGTGGCGTACACGTTCCAGCTGCTGCGCGACAACAAGGCGCTGAACATCGACTCGGTCCCGTACAAGGACATCACGCCGAGCGGGAACCAGGTCACGCTGGCGTTCGACAGCTCGCAGTTCGTCAACCAGGTCAAGATCCTGCAGACCATCGTGGTGCCCAAGCACCTGTGGTCGGCGATCAAGGACCCGACCACCGACACCGTGAAGAACCCGGTGGGCACCGGCCCGTACACGCTGAAGTCGTTCACGCCGCAGACCATCACGGTCTCGCAGCGCACCGGCTACTGGCAGGATGCGCCGAAGGTCAAGGAGATCCGCTACACCTCCTACAACGACAACAACGCGCAGGTCTCGGCGCTGACCAGTGGTGCGGCCGAGTGGAGCTTCGTCTTCATCCCGAACTACAAAACGGTCTACGTGAGCAAGGACCCGCAGCACTACAAGCTGTGGTTCCCGGCCCAGCTCGCCGTGCACGGACTGTGGTTCAACACCGAGAAGGCGCCGTGGAACAACGTCACGCTGCGCCAGGCTGTGAACAAGGTGATCAACCGCGACGACATCTTCAACCAGGGTGAGGCCGGCTACTTCTACCCGAAGAACGACCAGGTCACCGGCATCCCGTCGCCGGCGGGCGACCCGTGGATCGCGCCGCAGTACAAGGGCCAGGCCGTGAAGGTCGACGTGGCGGGCGCCAAGGCGCAGCTCACCGGCGCGGGCTTCAAGCTCAACGGCAACCAGCTCGTGGACCCGACCGGCAAGCCGGTCACCCTCAAGCTGTCGGTCCCGTCCGGCTGGTCGGACTACATCACCGACCTGGAGATCATCAAGGACAACCTGGCGCAGATCGGCATCACCGCCACGGTCGACAAGATGAACCAGGACGCGTGGACGAAGTCCATCGACACCGGTGACTACGAGGGCGCGCTGCACTGGACCAACGATGGTGCGACGCCGTACGACATGTACCGCGACGTGATGGACGGCAACCGCTACAAGCCGACCGGCCAGGGCGGCATCAACGGCAACTACGGCCGGTACAAGAACGACGCCGCGACCGCCGCGCTGCAGACCTACGCCAACGCCGCCGACGACGCGAGCCGCGCCACGGCGATGGCCACGCTGCAGCAGATCATGATCAGCGAGCAGCCGATGGTCCCGCTGATGGCGGCCAACTCCGGTGGCGAGTACAGCACCCGCAACTGGACCGGCTGGCCGGACGAGACCAACCAGTACGGCCCCGCGCAGCCGACCCTGCGCAACGCGCTGGACATCGTCCTGCACCTGAAGCCCGCGGCCTGACCTATGGCGGAAGAGAACAACGCAGTGGCCACCGAGGAAACCCTGGCCGACAGGGAAGCCGCCCCCGCTCCGGCGGGGGCGGCCGCCCCGGGCCCCGCCCCGGACGACGTGGTGCTCGAGGCGGCCGGGCTGACCAAGCACTTCGCCGTCCGCAAGCGCGGCCGGGACCTGCTCACCAACACCAAGCGCAGCGTGCGGGCGGTCGACGACGTCGACCTGGTCCTGCGCCGGGGCCGGGTGACCGCGCTGGTCGGCGAGTCGGGCTCGGGCAAGTCGACCGTCGCGCGCCTGCTGGCGCAGCTCTACCCCCGCACCAGTGGTGACATCCGGCTGCACGGGAAGTCGGTGACTGTCAAGGGCGGCAAGGCTTTCCGGGCGTACTGCCGGCAGGTCCAGATGATCTTCCAGGACCCGTTCGCGTCGCTGAACCCGGTGCACACCGTGCGCTACCACCTGACCAGGGCGCTGAAGATCCACGACCGCGCGGGCGAGGACCTCGAGCAGGCCCTGCACGACCTCCTCGCGCGGGTGCAGCTGACCCCGCCCGAGCGTTATGTCGACAAGTTCCCGCACGAGCTGTCCGGCGGCCAGCGCCAGCGTGTCGCGATCGCGCGGGCGCTCGGCTCGGACCCGGAGGCGCTGCTGGCCGACGAGCCGGTGTCCATGTTGGACGTTTCGATCCGGCTGGGCGTGCTGAACCTGTTGCGGGACCTCAAGGAACGGCTGCACCTGGCGATCCTCTACATCACCCACGACATCGCTTCGGCGCGTTACTTCGCCGACGACACACTGGTGATGTACGCGGGCCGCATGGTCGAGGGCGGGGACAGCGAGACCGTCACGCAGTCGCCCGCGCACCCGTACACGCGGCTGCTCATCGAATCCGCGCCCGACCCGGACCGGCTGGACCCCGGCACCGCCGCGGAACCGGGCAAGGTGCCGGAGGAGAAGGGCGCCGGCGAGCCGCCGAGCCTGATCGCGCCGCCGTCCGGCTGCCGGTTCCACCCGCGGTGCCCGGTCGCGATGCAGCGGTGCGAAACGGATCTGCCGCCGCGGTTCGAGGTGGACGACAGCCCCGGCCACTGGGCCGCGTGCTGGCTGTACGACTCGGCGGTGACGCAGTGAGGTACCTGCTCCAACGGCTCGGCTTCTACCTGTTCACCGCGTGGGCCGCCGTCACCATCAACTTCTTCATCCCGCGGCTGATCCCCGGCGACCCGGTCCAGTCGCTGATCACGAAGAACCAGGGCAGCCTCAGCGCGGACGCGATCCAGTCGCTGTATGTCCTGTTCGGACTGGACAAGAACGAAAGCCTGATCACCCAGTACTTCCACTACTGGGCGCAGCTGTTCCGAGGCGACCTCGGGCTGTCGTTCACCTTCTTCCCGACGCCGGTCACCTCGGTGATCGGCGACAGCCTGCCGTGGACGATCATCCTGGTCGGCATCACCACGGTGGTCGGCTTCCTGATCGGCACCTCGCTCGGCGTGGTGGCGGGCTGGAAGCGCGGGTCCTGGGTGGACGGCCTGCTGCCGGTCACCACGTTCCTGTCCTCGGTGCCGTACTTCTGGCTCGGCCTGATCGCGATCACCCTGCTGGCCGGCCCGGGCAGCTTCTTCCCGGCGTCCGGCGGCTACGACCCGGGGCTGGTGCCCGGCTGGGACGGCACGTTCATCGGCAGCGCGGTCCAGCACAGCCTGCTGCCCGCGCTGACCATCCTGATCAGCTCGATGGGCAGCTGGATCCTCGGCATGCGCAACATGATGGTGACGGTCGCTTCGGAGGACTACATCACCGTCGCGCATGCCAAGGGCCTCAAGGAACGCCGGGTGATGGTGAGTTACGCGGCGCGCAACGCGCTGCTGCCGAGTGTCTCCGGGTTCGCGCTGGCGCTGGGCTTCATCGTCGGCGGCACGCTGCTGGTGGAGATCGTGTTCTCCTACCCCGGCGTCGGCTACGAGCTGTTCCAGGCGGTCGGCTCGCAGGACTACCCCCTGATGCAGGGCATCTTCCTGATCATCACGCTGTCGGTGCTGGTGGCGAACCTGCTCGCCGACGTCGCGTACCTCGTGCTCGACCCGCGCACCCGGAAGGAGGGCTGAATGGCACTCCCCGCAGCCGACTTCAAGGCCGTCGCGCCGCTGCCGGCCGAAGCGATCGCCGGGCCCGCCGCGAAACGACGGCGGCTCCGGTTCCTCACCGGCGGCAAGACCCTGACCGGCCTGATCGTACTGGCGTTTTTCGTGGTGATCGCGGTGATCGGGCCGTGGATCGCGCCGTTCGACCCGTCGGCGCGCAGCAACGACCTGCTCGAATCGCCGTCCGGCAAGCACTGGTTCGGCACCACGCACCTCGGCCAGGACATCTTCAGCCAGGTGATCGTCGGCACCCGCAGCGTGATGCTGGTGGGGCTGACCGCCGGGATCGTGGCGACGATCCTGGCCGTGCTCGTCGGCGTCACCTCCGGCTACCTCGGCGGGACCCCGGGCGAGGGGCTTTCCGCGCTGTCCAACGTGTTCCTGGTGATCCCGGCGCTGCCGCTGATCATCATCATCGGCACGGCGCTGCCCAGCGGCGGCGACTACCTGGTGGCCGTGATCATCGGCTTCACCTCGTGGGCGTGGGGCGCGCGGATCCTGCGTGCGCAGACACTTTCCTTGCGGAGAAGGGAATACGTCGAAGCGGCGCGCGCGAGCGGCGAGTCGACGTGGCGGATCATCTTCTTCGAGATCCTGCCCAACCTGACCGCGGTGATCGCGTCGAGCTTCGTCGGCACGGTGGTGTTCGCGGTGATGTCGGAGATCACGCTGGCGTTTGTCGGCGTCTCCAGCTTCTCGGAGTGGAACTGGGGCACGATCCTGTTCTGGGCGCAGAGCCAGCAGGCGCTGGCGCAGGGCGCCTGGTGGTGGTTCGTGCCGGCCGGGCTCGCGATCGCGATCCTCGGCACCGCGCTTTCGCTGCTCAACTTCGGCATCGACGAGTTCGTCAGCCCGCGGCTGCGGTCGGGCGGCAAGACCAAGGCGAAGAACGCGGAGGGCCGCACCGTGCGCCTGCGCGTCGGCTTCACGCCGGTGCTCGGCCGGGAGAAACCATGAACGAACCCGTACTGGAGATCAAGGGCCTCGACGTCGACTACGGTCTGGGCGCCGAGGCCGTGCACGCCGTGCAGGACGTGCACCTGACGCTGCACCGCGGCGAGGTGCTCGGCCTGGCCGGGGAGAGCGGCAGCGGAAAGTCCACTTTGGCCTACGGCCTGACCCGGCTGCTGCCGCCGCCCGGCGTGATCCGCGGCGGCGAGGTGATCTACCACCCCGACGACGGCGAGCCCTACGACGTCCTGCAGCTGAGTCCCAAGCAGCTGCGCGACTTCCGCTGGGCGGAGACGTCGATCGTGTTCCAGGGCGCGATGAACTCGCTCAACCCGGTGCACAAGGTTTCGACGCAGCTGATGGACGTGATCAAGGCGCACGACCCGCGCAGCACGCGGGCGTCGCGGCTGGCGCGGGCGCGCGAGTTGCTGCGGCTGGTGGGCATCGCGGCCGACCGCCTCGACGCGTACCCGCATCAGCTTTCCGGCGGCATGCGCCAGCGCGTGATGATCGCGATGGCGCTGGCGCTGGAGCCGCGGGTGGTCATCATGGACGAGCCCACCACGGCGCTCGACGTGGTGATGCAGCGGCAGATCCTCGCGCAGCTCGTGGAACTGCGGGAGCGGCTGGGCTTCTCGGTCCTGTTCATCACGCACGACCTCTCGCTGCTGGTGGAGTTCTCCGACCGGATCGCGATCATGTACGGCGGCCGGATCGTCGAGCAGGCCCGCGGCGTGGACCTCTACCGCGACGCGCTGCACCCGTACAGCGATGGCCTGCTGCACTCGTTCCCCGCCCTGCGCGGCCCGCGCCGCGAGCTGACCGGCATCCCCGGTTCGCCGCCCGACCAGCGCTCACTGCCGCTGGGCTGTGCGTTCGCGCCGCGGTGCCCGCACGCGTTCGAGCCGTGCGCCGGCCACGTGCCGGTGCTGGGCGCGCCCGCCGACCGTGACGACACCACGCGCACCGTCGCGTGCTGGCTGCACCCGGCCGAGGGCGACACCACCGCTGCCGCCGCCACGTTGTCGCTGTCGTAGTTGTCGTAGAAGAAGGAGAACCGTTGACCGAGACCACCGACGCTGCGACCCGTGAGCAGCAGGCGTTGATCGACTCGCTGCCCCAGGACTTCCGGTGGGGGGTGGCGACCGCGGCGTACCAGATCGAGGGCGCGGTGGCCGAGGACGGGCGCACACCGTCCATTTGGGACACTTTCTGCCGGGTGCCGTCGGCGATCGACAACAACGACAACGGCGACGTCGCGTGCGACCACTACCACCGGATGCCCGAGGACGTCGGGCTGATCAAGGAACTCGGCGCCGACACCTACCGGTTCTCCGTGGCGTGGCCGCGAATCCAGCCCGGCGGCAAGGGCCCGCTCAACGAGGCCGGGATGGCCTTCTACGACCGGCTCGTCGACGAGCTGCTGGAGAAGGACCTCACCCCGTGGCTCACGCTGTATCACTGGGACCTGCCGCAGGAGCTGGAGGACGCGGGCGGCTGGCCTGCGCGCGACACCGCGTACCGCTTCGCCGACTACTCGATGCTGGTTTTCGACCGCCTGTCCGACCGCGTCAAGCACTGGACCACGCTGAACGAGCCGTGGTGCTCCGCGATGCACGGCTACGTGAACGGCGTGATGGCGCCGGGTCATCGTGACTTCGGCGCCGGCATGCGTGCCGTGCACCACCTGCTGCTGGGCCACGGACTGGCGACGCAGCGGATGCGTGCGGCGGCGCCCGAGGGCACGCAGTTCGGCATCACGCTGAACATGGGCACGTCCGACGCGGCGTCGGACAGCGTCGCGGACCGGGAAGCGGCCCGCAACGCCGACGGCCTTGGCGTGCGGATCTACCTGGACCCGCTGGTGCACGGCCGTTACCCGGAGGACGTCCTGTCCGACATCGCAGTGCGGGGCGCCGCCCTGCCGATCGAGGACGGCGACTTGTCGGTGATCTCGACGCCGCTGGACTTCCTCGGCGTGAACTACTACTTCGGCCAGCAGTACTCCGGCGTCGACGAGCAGGGCCGCACGGTCGGTGACGACGGTTTCCCGGCGCAGCGCCCGGTTCCGTTCGGCGAGCCGACCACGGCCATGGGCTGGGAGATCCTGCCGGGCAAGTTCACCGAACTGCTCACCCGCATCGGCCGCGACTACCCGGACCTGCCCATTTTCATCACGGAAAACGGCTCCGCGTTCGACGACGACCCCGACGAGTCCGGCTTCGTGGCCGACGAGGGGCGCACCGCGTACCTGGCCTCGCACCTGGCCGCGGTCGCCGCCGCACGTCAGCAGGGCGCCGACATCCGCGGGTACTTCGCCTGGTCGCTGCTGGACAACTTCGAGTGGGCGTACGGGTACGCGAAGCGGTTTGGTCTGGTGCGCGTCGATTACGAGACGCAGCAACGCACGATCAAGCAGAGCGGCTATTTCTACCGCGACACGGTCCGCCGGGTCCGCGGCTCCTGACCCCCGGGGGAGTGGGTGGAGAAGGGCGTCCTTCGGGGCGCCCTTTTT
>DASXYS010000130.1:0-5119 GCA_036502365.1 Amycolatopsis sp. | reverse complement strand
CGTGCTCGACGTGGCCTGGTCCGTGGACGATCTCCCGCAGCGGCTGGCGTTCTCGCCGTTGTGGGAGATCGTGGCCAGCGCCGGCGTGCTGCGGCACCCGGGGGAGCACGCGCTGCACCTGCCCTGGGTCAAGCAGGCGGCCGCGGCGCTGGACGACGCCGGGGTGGACGTCACGCCGCTGGCCGACCTGGTGGCCGGTCGGCACGTGCCGCGGTTCCTGGCGCCGGTGCCCGCGTCACCGGTGCCGGAGCTGGCCGACGAGCTGGCGGACCTGCGCGACGTCCCGGCCCGCGCGGTCCGGCGCGAGCTGGAGCGGATGGATCCGCCGTGGCCGGCCGCGCTCACCCGGCTGCACCGCGACCCGGAAGCCGGCCTCGAGCGGCTGGCGAACCTGATGGAGCGCTATTGGGCGGTGGCACTCGCGCCCGCGTGGCCGCGCATGCGCGCGCTGCTGGAAGGCGATGTCCTGCACCGTTCCCGGCTGCTCGCGGCCGGCGCGGTGCAGGACCTGTTCGCCGATCTGGCGCCCGCCGTCCGGTGGGCGGACGGCGGGCTGACGGTCGCCGGCCGGCGGGTGCACGCGCCGGGCGCGTTGCACGGGCGGGGGCTGGTGCTGGCGCCGTCGGTCTTCGTCTGGCCGCGGGTGGTTTCCCGTACGCACGCGGGTTCGCAGCCGGTGCTGCGCTATCCGGCCCGAGGGCTCGCCGGGCTGTGGGAGGCCGGCGGAACGCAGTCGCCCGCCGCGTTGCGCGGGGTTCTCGGGCGCAGCCGCAGCATCCTCCTCGCCGCACTCGCGACGCCCGCCGACACGGCCGGGCTGATGCGGCGCACCGGGCTGAAGGCGGCCGTCGTCGCCAAGCACCTGGAGCTGCTGGCACTCGCCGGCCTGCTCACGACCACCCCGGACGGGACGCACGTCCGCACCGCCGCGGCCGACGAACTCCTCGCGGCCGGGGGCTGAGCCCGGCCGCGAGGAAGAACAGTCACGGCACCCCGGCCAGGCGGAGCAGCGCGGCGGTGGCCGCGGCGGCGACCACCACCGCGACGAACGGGGCCTTGCGCCAGGCCAGCACCCCGCCGGCCAGCACGCCGGCCGGGCGGGCGATGCCGGCGAACGAGTGGCCCTCGGTCAGCGCGCTGGTGGCGACGAGTGCGGCCAGCAGGACGATCGCGGACAGCGCCATCAGCCGTTCCGCGCGCGGGGACAGCTTCACCCGGGTCCGCAGCACCGGTCCGGCGAAGCGGAACGCGAACGTCCCCGCGCCCAGCACCGCGGCCGCGATGATCAGTTCGACAGCGTCCATTCAGTGCACCCCCTCGGGTTCACGGGCCTTCGGCTCTTTCGCCGCGGCGCCCGCGACCACACCCACCAAGGCGAACAGCACCGGCAGCCCGGCGGGCAGGAACGGCGTCGCGATCAGCGCGGCCAGCACGCCGAGCAGCACGGGCAGCCGCGTAGCCCGGTCGCGCAGGGACGGCAGTACCAGCGCCAGCAACACGGCGGGAAAGGCGGCGTCCAGGCCGAACGCATCGGTGTCGCTGATCGCCGTGCCGGCGAAAGCGCCCAGCAGCACGCCGACGTTCCAGCACACGAACAGGCCGATGCCGCAGGCCCAGTACGCGGCGCGCTTGCGGCCGGAATCCTTCTGCGCCAACGCGAACGCCACCGATTCGTCGATCATCAGGTGGCTGCCCGCGATCCGGCTCGCCCAGCGGGTGCCGAGCACGTCGCCGATCGCGAAGCCGAACGGCACGTGCCGCGCGTTCACCAGCAGGCCGGCCACGACGGCGGCCAGCGGGTTGCCGCCGGCCGCCACGATGCCGACGAACATGAACTGCGAAGCGCCGGCGAAGACCAGCAGGGACAGCAGCATCGGGGCCCAGAACGGGAAGCCGGAGCTCACCGAGATGGCCCCGTATGACACGCCCACCAGGGCGTCGGCCAGGCAGACCAGGCCGATGTCCCGGGCCAGGCCCCGGTCGAGTGTTCGCCATATCGAACGCATAGTGCCCTATACTGAACACGACCCGAGCCGTTCGTCAAGGCGAACGAGAAGACTGATGGAGCGAACACACATGTCGCACGACACCGGGAGCGCCCCGCTCGACATCATCGCGACGTCGCTGCGCCGCGAACGCACCCGCGCCGGTCTCTCCCTGACCGAACTGGCGCGGCTCGCGGGACTGGCGAAATCCACGCTGTCGCAGCTGGAATCCGGCTCGGGCAACCCCAGCGTCGAGACGCTGTGGGCGCTCGGCGTCGCGCTCGACGTGCCGTTCTCCCGGCTGGTGGAACCCGAACGGCCCCAGGTCCGCGTGATCCGCGCGGGCAAGGGGCCGACGGTGTTCGCCGAGCACGCCGACTACGCGTGCACGCTGCTTTCGGCGTGCCCACCTTCGGCTCGCCGGGACATGTACCTGATCCGCGCGGAGCCGGGCACCCCGCGGCGGTCGGACCCGCACATGAACGGCGTGGTCGAGCACATCGTGATCTGCGCCGGGCGGGCCCGCGTCGGCGTGGCCGACGACCCGGTCGAGCTGCTGCCCGGCGACTACATCTCCTATCCCGGCGACGTCCGGCACATCTTCGAAGCGCTGGAGCCGGGCACGTTCGGTGTGGAGATCTCCGAATACTCCTGAGGCGCTTGCCGGCCGCGCGGCGCTATTTCCTGGCGAGGACGCCGCTGACGTAGAGGGTTCCGCCCATGCGCAGGTCATCGTTCTTGACGGGGAGGTTGCCGGCGGCGAGCAGGTCCCCGATGGTGCTTCCGTCCAGTGTCCAGCCGAGGCCGGTCAGATAGGGAGCTGCTTCGTTGCGTTCGCCGAAGTAGCGCAGGCTGGTCATGTCGGGGTCGAAACCGTGTGCGCGCCAGCGTTCGGAGATCCGGTTCAGGCCTTCCTTCACTTTCTCGTCGTCGCCGGGCTTCGGGTTGGGTGCGCTTTCGGTGGCCACCCGGCTGCCTGGCGCGCTGAGTTCGGTGATGGTGTCGAGCAGGCGGTCCTGTGCCTCGGGTGGCAGGTAGCCGAGCAGGCCCTCGGCGCTCCACGCGGTCGGGCGGGCCGGGTCGAATCCGGCGGTGCGCAGTGCGGCGGGCCAGTCGTCGCGCAGGTCGGCGGCGGCCACTCGACGGTCGGCGGTGGGTGCGGCGCCGAGTTCGGCCAGTGCGCGGGTCTTGAATTCGATGACCCGCGGCCGGTCGACCTCGTACACCACGGTCCCGGCCGGCCAGCGCAGCCGGTAAGCCCGGGAATCCAGTCCCGAGGCCAGAATCACGGCCTGGGTGATGCCCGCGGCCCCGGCGTCGTGGAAGAAATCGTCGTAGAACTTCGCCCGGATCTTGGCCACGTCGATCGCCATCGGGCCGACCAGGTCGCCGGGCGGCAGCTCGCCGCTCGCCAGCTGGGTGAGCAGGTCGACGCCGACCGCCCGGACGAGCGGTTCGGCGAACGGGTCGTCGATCAGCGCGCGGTCAGCGCGGGTTGCGATCGCCCGCGCCGTCGCGGACATGGTGGCGGTCGCGCCGACACTGGAGGCCAGGTCCCAGCTGTCGCCGTCGTGCCGGGTGGAAGTCATGCGCTGCCCTGTCTTTCCCAGGACGGGGGTCCCGTGGTGGTCTGGTCCGGTCGGCCAGGAGTGATCGGCGGACCGTAGCGGGACGCCCCGTCCGGCTGGCTAAAGTGAGAGCGGTGACCGCTCGTTTGCCTCTCAACCGGCGTTCCGACGCCCGGGACAACCGCGACCGCATCCTCGACGCGACCCGCTCGGCGTTCGTCACCGGCGGCTTGGACGTGCCGATCCGCGAGATCGCCCGGCGCGCCGAGGTCGGGCCGGCGACCGTCTACCGCCATTTCCCGACCAAGGAGACGCTGGTCGCCGAGGCGTTCACCGACCGGATGCAGGCCTGGCGATCCCTCCTGGACGAAGGACTCGCCGACCCCGATCCCTGGCGCGGTTTCCGCGTCGCGGTCGAGAAGCTCTGTGAGCTGCAAGCCCGGGACCGCGGCTTCATCGTGGCCTTCAAGTCCGCGTTCCCGCGCGCGATGGATTTCGGTGCGAACCGCTCTTCCTCGCTGACCGCCGCGGCCGAGCTGATCCGCCGGCCAAGGCCACCGGCCGCCTGCGCCCCGACGCCGTCGTGGAGGACCTCATGCTGATGATCATGGCCAACGACGGCGTCCACGCGAGCACGCCGGGCGCGGGAATCGCGGCGTCCCGGCGCTTCGCCGCACTCATGATCCAAGCGCTCGAAGCCTCACCAGTGCCCTCGCCACTGCCCCCGGCGCCGCGACTGACGCCCGCGCTGCCGGCAGCCCGACACCGGCCACCAGGCGGAATCGCCGGGTGACCGACGCCGGGGTCATTCCCCAGCACGCGCCAGAGGCCCGGCGGACAGCCGTCCACCGGGCCTCTCCATCGAAGTAGTTTTACCAGCCGCGCTCGGCGAGGCGGTGCGGCTCCGCCAGCTCCTCCACGTTGATGCCGACCATCGCCTCGCCCAGCCCGCGCGAGACCTTCGCCAGCACGTCCGGGTCGTCGTAGAAGGTGGTCGCCTTGACGATCGCCTCGGCGCGCTGGGCCGGATTGCCCGACTTGAAGATGCCGGAGCCGACGAACACGCCCTCGGCGCCGAGCTGCATCATCAGAGCGGCATCGGCTGGGGTTGCGATGCCGCCGGCGGAGAAGTTGACGACCGGGAGCTTGCCCTGCTCCGCGATCTGCTTGACGAGGTCGAGCGGGGCGCGCAGCTCCTTGGCTGCCGTCGGGAGCTCGGCCTGGTCGGTGGCGGTGAGCCTGCGGATGCCGCCCTGGATCGTGCGCATGTGGCGGACGGCCTCGACGACGTTGCCGGTGCCGGCCTCGCCCTTGGTGCGGATCATCGCGGCGCCCTCCGCGATTCGTCTGAGTGCCTCGCCGAGGTCGGTGGCGCCGCAGACGAACGGCACCTTGAAGGCCCACTTGTCGATGTGGTTGGCCTCGTCGGCGGGCGTGAGCACCTCGGACTCGTCCACGTAGTCGACCTCGAGCGCCTCGAGCACCTGGGCCTCGACGAAGTGACCGATGCGGGCCTTCGCCATCACGGGGATCGTGACCGCTTCCTGGATGCCCTCGATCATGCTC
>DASXYS010000129.1:0-7288 GCA_036502365.1 Amycolatopsis sp. | reverse complement strand
CCGCTGGTCCGGGACAAGCCTGGTAACACGGCCGCCGCGGCCGTTCGTTAGCCTCTGTGTTCGGCGAAAACCGCCGTGAACCCGTGGGCGAAGGAGAGCAGTCGCAGTGCTCCGCACTCATCAAGCCGGCACCCTGCGTGCCGGGCAGGCCGGTCAGAACGTCACCCTCACCGGCTGGGTGGCCCGGCGGCGCGATCACGGCGGAGTCATCTTCATCGACCTCCGCGATGCCAGCGGCGTCGCCCAGGTGGTGTTCCGCGAGGGTGAGATGGCCGAGCGCGCGCACGCGCTGCGCTCCGAGTTCTGCGTGAAGATCGTCGGCGAGGTCTCGCGGCGGCCCGAGGGCAACACGAACGCCGAGATCCCCACCGGGGAGATCGAGGTGCTCGCCACCGAGCTGGAGGTGCTGTCCGAGGCGGCGCCGCTGCCGTTCCCGATCGACGACCGGGTGGACGTCGGCGAGGAGATCCGCCTCAAGTACCGCTACCTCGACCTTCGCCGCAGCGGCCCGGCCGCCGCGATGCGCCTGCGCAGCGAGGTCAGCCGCACTGCGCGCGAGGTGCTGCACGCGCAGGACTTCGTCGAGGTCGAGACGCCGACGATGACCCGCTCGACCCCCGAGGGCGCGCGCGACTTCCTCGTGCCCGCGCGGCTCAAGCCCGGCTCGTGGTACGCGCTGCCGCAGTCGCCGCAGCTGTTCAAGCAGCTGCTCATGGTCGGCGGCCTGGAGCGGTACTACCAGATCGCCCGCTGCTACCGCGACGAGGACTTCCGCGCCGACCGCCAGCCCGAGTTCACCCAGCTCGACGTCGAGATGAGCTTCGTCGAGCAGGACGACGTGATCGCGCTCGGCGAGGACATCGTCAGCGCGCTGTGGAAGCTGATCGGCCACGAGATCCCGCTGCCGATCCCGCGCATCACCTACCACGAGTCCATGGCGAAGTACGGCTCGGACAAGCCGGACCTGCGCTTCGACCTCGAGATCACCGACATGACGGAGTTCTTCGCGGACACGCCGTTCCGGGTGTTCCAGGCGCCGTACGTCGGCTCGGTCGTGATGGCCGGCGGCGCCGACCAGCCGCGCCGCCAGCTCGACGCGTGGCAGGAGTGGGCGAAGCAGCGCGGCGCCCGCGGCCTCGCGTACATCCTGGTCAACACCGACGGCACGCTCGGCGGGCCGGTCGCGAAGAACCTGTCGGAGACCGAACGCGAGAACGTCGCGGCCGCCGCCGGCGCGAAGCCCGGCGACTGCATCTTCTTCGCCGCCGGCAAGGCGAGCGCCACGCAGCCGTTGCTCGGCGCCGCGCGCGACGAGATCGGCAAGCGCCTCGGCCTGATCGACGAGGACGCCTGGTCGTTCGTCTGGGTCGTCGACGCGCCGCTGTTCGCGCCGGTCGAGGAGATCGGCGACGACGTGGCCGTCGGCTCCGGCAAGTGGACCGCGGTGCACCACGCGTTCACCTCGCCGACGCCGGAGTGGATCGACAAGTTCGAGTCCGACCCGGGCAGCGCGCTCGCGTACGCCTACGACATCGTCTGCAACGGCAACGAAATCGGCGGCGGCTCGATCCGTATCCACCGCGGCGACGTGCAGAAGCGCGTGTTCAAGCTGATGGGCCTGTCCGACGAGGAGGCGCAGGAGAAGTTCGGCTTCCTGCTCGACGCCTTCGCGTTCGGCCCGCCGCCGCACGGCGGCATCGCGCTGGGCTGGGACCGCATCGTCATGCTGCTGGCCAAGGCCGACTCGCTGCGCGAGGTGATCGCCTTCCCGAAGACCGGCGGCGGCTACGACCCGCTGACGGCCGCCCCGGCACCGATCACCGCGCAGCAGCGCAAGGAGGCCGGCATCGACACGAAGCCCACACCGCCGGCGCCGCAGGCCTAGTGCTGCACTTGCGGGCGGTGTGCCCGCCGGAGCGGACCGCCGAAGTGGTCGAGTTCCTGCGGACGCACGCCGGCACCGCGCACCTGGTGGTGCACCGCGGGGTCGCCGTCCAGCCGGAAGGCGACCTGATCGAGGCGGACATCGCCCGCGAGGCCGCGGACGAGATCGTCGACGCCCTGTGCGCGCTGCACCTCGACCGTTCCGGCGGCATCACGCTCGAAGCGCTGGACACGGCGCTGTCCGACGCGGCCGACGCCGCGGAGGAGGCCGCGCCCGGTGAAGGCGCGGATGCCGTGGTGTGGCAGGAACTGCTGGGCCGCACGGGCGAGGAGTCGCGCTGGAACCTGACGTTCCAGGCGTTCCTGGTGATCGCCTGCCTGCTCGCCGCCGTCGGGGTGGTCACCGGCTCGGCGGTCACGATCGTCGGCGCGATGGTGGTGGGGCCCGAATTCGGGCCGCTGGCCGCGATCGCGGTCGGGCTGGTGCTGCGCCGGCGCGATCTGATCGGCCGGGCCGGGACGGCGCTGCTGGTCGGCTTCCCGGTCTCGATGGCCGTCACCCTCGGCGCGGTCCTGCTGGGCTCGGCGACCGGGATCTTCGATCCGTCGGCGATCGTGGACAACCACGAGGTCGACTTCGTCTACCAGGTCGGCGTCGCGTCGTTCATCGTCGCGCTGCTCGCCGGGGCGGCGGGCATGCTGGCGATGACCTCGGCGAAGTCCGCGGCGCTGGTCGGGGTCTTCATCTCGGTGACCACGGTGCCGGCGGCCGGCTACGCCATGGTGGCCGCGGTGGCCGGGCGCTGGGACCGGACCGGTTACTCCGTCCTGCAGCTGCTGGTCAACCTGGTCGGGATCGTGCTCGCCGCGGCCGCGGTTCTCTTGGTGCGCCGTCGCAAACAGCGTTCTTCCGCGCTGCGACGCCCGCTTTCGGCCGGGTGACGAGGCAAACGGGTCAGTCGGCGCTCCGGACTCGGTTCGGTGTTTTCCGACTGCTCGTAGTGGGTAAGGAAAAGCGGTGAACGATCGCAGAGAAGTCCCCGCCGCGCCGGTGCCCCAGGCTTCCCGGATCGGTTCAGGCGACCGGCGCGCCAGCGCGAAACCCGGCCCGGTACGGCCATTCCGCTGATCTTTCGCCGCACCGGGCAACGTTGCGGCGTTTTGCCACGTCCCGTTTTTCACCAAGAGCACAGTTCACCATGGGAAGCAGTCAGCGTCCCGCTGCCCGGATCAGTGTGGTCAGGGTTGCTCAGCCACGAGTAGGGTCGGTGCCAATGACAGTCGACACCTCCTCCACCGACGATTCCACCGTCGGTGCGGGAGCCGAGCCCGTCGCCGCGGCGATCGCGGCGGGGGAAAGCGTGTTATCGCGTCGCTTCGGCAGCGCGATCACGCTCGTGTCGCCCGAGGACCTCGCCGGCAGCGGGCCCGCAACGGTGCTGCGGGCGCGGGTCGTCTCCTCGTCCTTCGCGTTGCCGCGCACCTTGGTCATCAAGCACTACCCCGACCCGCCGGAGCCCGGTTACGCCGACCCGTTCGCGCAGGAGGCGGTGAGCTACCAGCTCTTCACCGCGCTCTCGCCCGACGAGCGGATGTGCCCCGAACTGCTCGCGCACGACGGCCGCCAGCGGGTGCTCGTGATCGAGGACCTCGGCCGCGCCCCCACGTTGCAGGACAAGCTGTCCGCGCGTGATTCCCGCGCGGCGGAGCGGGCGCTGCTGTCGTGGGCCCGCTCGCTCGGCCGGCTGCACGCGAGCACCGCGAGCCGCGAGGCCGACTTCAACGCGCTCCTGCGCCGGCTCGGCGGCCCGGTCCGCAACGAGGACAACGACCTCGCCGACACGCTCGACGAGGTCCCTCCGCTGCTGGAGCAACTGCTGGGCGTCGTCACGCCGGAGCCGATCCGCGCGCGCGTGGCGGAATCGGTGGCGCTGGCGCGGTCGGCGGCGTTCCGCGCGTTCAGCCCCTCGGAGCTGAGCCCGGAGAACAACCTGGTCACCGGCTCGGGGGTGCGCTTCCTGGACTTCGAGCGCGGCCGCGTGCGCACGGCACTGGTGGACGCGGCCTACCTGCGGCTGCCGTTCGCTTCGTGCGACGACGCACTGGCGCTGCCCGCGGGCATGAGCGAGGCGATGATCGCCGCGTGGCGCGCCGAGGTGGTCGGCGTCTGGCCGTCCTTCGCCGACGACGAGGAACTCGCGGCCCAGCTGACGATCAGCGAGCTGCTGCTCGTCTGGCTCATCACCAGCGACATGCTGCCGACCCTGGACCTCACCCGCCACGCGACGCCCGTCAGCCGCGAGGCCGCACTGGTCACCTGGTGGCGTGAGCTGGCGAAACACGCAGGTTACGCGCGCCTCACCGACATCGCCGAGCACGCCGCCCGCGTGGCGGCCGCACTGGGCGCCCGGCTCGGCCCGCACGCCGACCTGGCGTTTTACCCCGCTTTCCGCTAACGGTCACGGCTAGGTGACCGTTTCGCGCCGGGAATCCGCTTTCGGCGGGAAAACCCACGTGGCCGGGTTGTCCTTTCCGAAAGAGCGGGGCCGGGGCGTGCCAAGTGTTCCCCGCCCCGTCCATGCCGCGTTACCTCACCATCACCGAGGGTGGGTTTCGGTGCCGGATGGTCTTTCGCGTGACCGTGATCAGTGTCCATGTCACCCAGACCGAGCCGCCCGCTGCGCCGCCGGAACCGCGAGAGCCGGCGGCGTCGCGAGAATCCGCCGCGCCGCTGAAGCACGCGCGGCGCCTCGCCGTGCTCGGGGACTCCACCGCGGTGGGCCTCGGCGACCCGCTGCCGCACCGGGGCGGCTGGCGCGGGGTCGGGCCGCTCGTCGCCGAGGCGCTGGGCGTCAGCGAAGACGGCTACTTCAACCCGTCCTTCACCGGCGCTCGCATGAACTGTGTGCGCTCCCAGCAGCTTCCGCTCGTCCTGGCGCACCGGCCGGACGTCGCGCTGATCGTCGTCGGCATGAACGACACCCTGCGCCCCGACTTCGACGCGGAGCAGATCTCCGCCGACCTCACCGAGATCATCCGCACGCTCGCCGCGGTCGGCACCACGGTCGTGCCCGTGCGGTTTCACGACCACGGCAAGGTTTTCCGCCTGCCGCAGTCGCTGAAGCGGGCGCTGAGCGCTCGGGTTGCCGAGCTGAACGCTGCCATCGACTCCGTCGTCGCCGCCGAGGGCGTGCCCTGCCTCGACCTCGACACGATGCCCGGCGCGTACGACCTCACCGCGTGGAGCGTCGACCGGCTGCACCCCTCGGAACTCGGCCACCGGATGCTCGCGCTGGGGTTCACCGCGCTGCTCGCCGACGCCGGGTTCGCCGTGCCGGAGCCGGTCAGCCTGACCTGCTCGGGCGGCGTGGAACCGAGCGCCGTGGGGCACTTCGGCTGGCTGGTGCTCAAGGGCGTGCCGTGGCTGTGGCGCCGGGGACGCGAGTTCCTGCCCTACGCCGCGGTGATCATGTGGCGTTCGTTCCGCGGGCACGCGGGCTGAACACCCGCAGCGCTTCGGCGTCCGAGACCGGGTTGCGCACGAAGTAGTCCGCGAACTCCGCGACGTCTTCGTACCCCGATTCCGCGACGAGCTGCCGGCACGCTTTCCCGGCGTCGTAAGGAGTTCTCCGGAGTTCGACGCCGGGGCCGAGCAGTGCCCAGTGCGCACCCGTTGTCCCATAAGGCATTCCGACGCTGCCGGGGTTGACCACGCGGCGCCGGTCGGCGAGCCGGGTGAACGGCATGTGCGTGTGCCCGCACACCACGGTCGGCGCAGTGACGCCTTCGAGCACCTCCGCCCAGCGCGAAAGTGGACTGTCGACGAGCACTACTTCCTCGTCGTCACGCGGTGTTGCGTGACAGAACAGCACTTCGCCGAGCCCGTCGATGTCCAGCGTGACGGTCAGCGGCAGCCCGGCCAGCAGCCGCACCTGGTCCGGCCGCAGCTGCGCGGCGGCCCACGGCGCGATCGGGTCCGGGATGTTCGTCGTCCCGCCGCCGGCCAGCGCGACCAGCTCGCGGTCGGCGTTGCCGCGCACCCAGACCGCGCGATCGCCGAGCGCCACGAGCCGGTCCAGCGTCGGCACCGGCAGCGGTCCCGCCGCGTGGTCGCCGCACAGCACCACGACGTCGGCCGTCCGCACGTCCGGCTCCGCCAGCACCGCGTCGAGCGCCGGCAGCACGCCGTGGATGTCCGAGAGCACCGCGACCGAGGAGGGCATCGGCCCAGTCTGCCCGGCCGCCGGGCCGCCGGCGAAGGGTGTTCGCCGACGGCACAAGGACTTCAGACCTGCAGCGGCAGCACCTTCACCCCGGTCATGGCCGGGTTGGGCTGGAAGGTCGGCGGCTCACCGGGGATCGTGCGCAGCGACGGGTACCGGTCGAGCAGGATGTTCAGCGCCACCCGGCCTTCCAGCCGCGCGAGCGGCGCCCCGATGCAGAAGTGGACGCCGCGGCCGAACGCCAGGTGCGGGTTCTCCTCGCGCGTCGGGTCGAACACACCGGGGCCGGGGAACTGCCGCGGGTCCCGGTTGGCCGCGGCGACCCACAACAGGAGCATCTGGTCGGCGGGGACGGTCGTGCCGCCCAGCTCCACCTCGGTGGTGGTGACGCGGGCGACGGCGGAGAACGGCGACAGGAACCGCAGCGACTCTTCGATCACCGGCGGCACCAGCGCGCGGTCGGCGCGGACGCGGTCGGCCCACTCGGGGAACGCGTCGAGGCACAGCACCGTGTTGCCGAGCAGCATCGTGGTCGTGATGTGCCCGGCGATCAGCAGCACGTTCGCGAAGTTGACGATTTCCGCGCGGTTGAGCCGTTCCCCGTCGACCTCGGCCTCCACCAGCTTGGTGAGCAGGTCCTCCCGCGGGTGCTGCCGGCGCTCGTCGGCGTGCCCGCCGAGGTAGTCGGTGAAGTTGCGGGTGATCCTCAGCTGCTCCTGGAACAGCTTCTCCTGCTCCTCGGTCCGCTCGCCGAGGGAGATCTGGTCGCTGCTGCTGAACAGCTGGTCCACCCAGCCGCGGAACAGCTCGCGGTCGCTCGCCGGCAGGCCGAGCAGCTCGGCGATCACGATCACCGGCAGCGGGTAGGCAAGGTCCTCCACCAGCTCCAGCCGGTCGCGCCCGGCCGCGGCGTCGAGCAGCCCCCGGGTGATCTGCTCGATCCGCGGCTCGAGGTCGGCCACCACCTTCGGCGTGAAGGCGCGGCTGACCAGCTTGCGCATCTTGTTGTGCAACGGCGGGTCCAGCTGCAGCAGGTTGCCTTCGGTGAACTCGGCGAGGTCCTTCTCCGACGCGGCCGGCACCAGCCGTTTGGTGTCGGACGAGAACGTGGCCGGGTCGCTCAGCACCTGGTGCGCCTCGGCGTACCCGTAGATGTTCCAGGTGCCCAGTTCCTCCTTGAA
>DASXYS010000128.1:0-3418 GCA_036502365.1 Amycolatopsis sp. | reverse complement strand
TCACCGTCTCGACCAGAATCTCGCCGTCGTCCTGCGCGGCGAGCAGCTCCATCGTCTCGCTGAGGAACGGCTCCAGCGGCATCGCGTTCTCGTCGTTTTCCTGGTTCATCAGCGCGGTCTGCACGGCGGGCGGGGCCAGCTCGAAAACCCGCACCGGCGTGCCCGCCAGCTGGACGCGCAGGGACTCGGTGTACGAGTGGATCGCGGCCTTCGTGGCGGCGTAGGTCGGCGTCAACGGCAGCGGCACAAAAGCCAGCCCCGAGCTGACGGTGATCACCGCAGCGTCTTCCTGCTCCGCGAGGAACGGCAGGAATGCCGACAGGACGCGGATCGTGCCGAGCAGGTTGGTGGTGACGGTGGCCTCGGCGGTCGCCAAATGCGCGGGGTCCAGCAAGCGCTCCGGCAGCATGATCCCGGCCACGGTGGCCACCACGTTCAGCTCCGGGTGGGCGCGGGTGACCTCGTCGACCACCTCGGCGATCCGCGCGGGGTCGGCCACGTCGAGGGGCACGGTCTCGATCCCCTGGTGCTCGGCGGCGATCCGGTCGAGCAGGTCCTTGCGGCGCCCGCCGATGATCACCTTGTTGCCGAGGTCGTGCAGCCGCAGCGCCAGCCCGAGCCCGATGCCCGACGTCGCCCCGGTCAGGAAAACGGTGTTCCCGGTCAGCTTCATCTTCGTGGTCCTTCCCTTCGGTTCTCCCCCAGCTTGGCGAGTTCCGTTGGGCGCAACCATGGTCTGTCGATCCGTGGCTGCGGCGACCCCGGCTCAGTCCTGCGGCGGGAAGGGCTCCTCGAACGGCGAGTCGACGGCCAGGGTGAGGATCGCGACCATCGCGTCGAGCGGCAGCTGAGACGCGCTGGCCTGGTCGAGGAACGCGAGGATGCGGACGCCCTCGGGGGTGAGCACACCGGCCTCGTCGCTCACCTCGGCGCTCGCCGCCTCCAGCGTGCCGATGCCGGCGTTGTGGTGGGCGTCGCGCACCGCGTTGCGAAGCACGGCCAGCTCGGCCTTCGACGGCCCGCGTTTCTCGGCGCGCAGCCGTTCCACGATCCGCACCACCTGGGGCGAGCGGGCGGCGACGGACTGGCGCCCGGCGAAGCTGGCGACCATCCGCGGTGTGGACCGCACCTCGGGCGGCGCGAGCGGGACCACGGCGTCGCGCGCGGGCTCCACCCCCGGGACTTTGAGGCTCTCCAACGCGTCCGCCCGGCGCCGCTCGCTCTCGCGCAGCCGGGCGATCGGGTCGCGCCGGCGCGACGCGGCGAATTCGCGCGCCTCCTCACGGGCCTTGGTGCCGGCCTCGGACAGCTGCGGGCGGCGCCGGTAGCTGCCGTCCTCGAGCGCCCGGCGACGGCTGGCGGCGAACCAGGCTTCGAAGGTCTGGCCCTGCCGGGGCGGCTCCAGCACGTCGGTCATCGACGCCTGGGCCTCGTCGCTGAACCAGCCGTTCAGCCGCGAGCGCAGGAAGTCGCCCGGCCGCTCCGCCGCCCCGCGCGGCCGCTGCCGGGTGCCGTCCGGGAGGGCGCCGAGCGCCACCAGCAGCGCGTCCGGGCAGTAGCCGTTGCCGTACCAGAAGTCCAGCTGGCGGTCGACGTCCTCGCGCTCGTCGGGGGTGAGCCGCTCGGTCACCCAGCCCATGCGGCGGAACAGCACGCCGGTGGCCTGGGCGCGCTCGTGCTCGTCGCTCGGCACCACCGTCGACGGCCACGCCCGGTCCGAAATCCGAACCACCAGCACCTCCTCGAGACGCTCCCGACGGTACGGCCCCGCCCCGGGCGGCCCGCAGGGGACACGCCCATGGCCGGAACAGTGGGATACGTGTCATTGCTGCCATCGCCGCCCGGTGCGACGCTAGGGCGGTGCGAGAACACCTGGTCCTGATCCCCGTCTTCGACGGGGTGCAGGTGCTCGACGTCACCGGGCCGTTCGAGGTGCTGGCGCACGCGACCAAGCGGCTCGGCGACACCCCGGGTTACGCCGTGCGCCTGGTCGCTGCCACAGCGGAGCCACCGGGGCCGGTGACCACGGACAGCGGGCTGAAGCTCGTCCCGGACGGCCCGCTGCCGTCGTCGGGCGAGATCGGCACCCTGCTCGTGCCCGGCGGCGCCGGGGCGAGGGCCCTGACCGCGGCCGACGAGCTGGTCGGCTGGCTGCGGAGCGCGGCCGGCCGGTCCGCGCGGGTCGTCTCGGTGTGCACCGGCGCGTTCCCGCTCGCCGCCGCCGGGGTGCTCGACGGCCACGCCGCGGCCACCCACTGGCTGTACGCCGGGCAGCTCGCGAGCACGTACCCGGAAGTCGACGTGCAGGCCGACCCGATCTTCGTGCGCGACGGCCGGGTCTGGACGTCCGCGGGCGTCACCGCGGGCATCGACCTCGCGCTGGCGCTGGTCGAGGCCGACCACGGCGTGGACCTCGCCCAGCAGGTCGCGCGCGAGCTGGTGGTGTTCCTGCGCCGCCCGGGCGGGCAGAGCCAGTACAAAAGTCCAGTGTGGACGGAGCCGGCGCGCAAGCCCGGCATCCGCGAGGCGCAGGACCTGATCCACGGCCGCCCGGAGGCCGACCTGCGGGTGCCCGCACTCGCCGCGCACGCGGGCATGAGCGAGCGGCACTTCAGCCGCGAGTTCACCCGCGCGCTCGGCTGCCCGCCCGGCGACTACGTGGAGCAGGTGCGGGTGGACGCCGCCCGCCGGCTCCTGGAATCCGGGCCGGCGCCGGTGACCGTGGTCGCCGCGCGCACCGGCTTCGGCACCGCCGAGACCATGCGCCGGGCGTTCCTGCGACGCCTCGGCGTGCCACCCGCCCACTACCGGCGGCACTTCGCCGCCGGACCGTCCTGAAAGGACTCCTCATGCAGGTCGCGATCGCCGCCTTCCCCCGGATGACCGCGCTCGACGCCATCGGCCCGTACGAGGTGCTGCAGCGGATCCCGTCGCTGGACCTGGTGTTCGTCGGCGAGCGGCGGGGTGAGATCCGCACGGAGAACGGCTTCCTCGGGCTCACCGTCGACGCCACCTACGACGAGGTGCCCTCGCCCGGCGTGGTCGTCGTGCCCGGCGGCATCGGCAGCCGGTCGCTGCTCGACGGCGGCCCGCTCCTCGACTGGGTCCGCGCGACCTACCCCGGCACCCGCTTCACCACGTCCGTCTGCACCGGCTCGCTGGTGCTCGCCGCCGCGGGCCTGCTGAACGGGCTCGAGGCGACCACCCACTGGGGCGCCATGGACAAACTGGCCGAGCTGGGCGCGAAACCCGTGCACCGGCGCGTGATCGAGCACCTGGACCAGCGCCTGGTCATCGCCGCGGGCGTCTCCTCCGGCATCGACATGGCCCTGCGGCTGGTCGAGCTGCTCGTGGACACCACGGCCGCGAAGGCCACCCAGACCCTGATCGAGTACGACCCCGAGCCGCCGTTCGACGC
>DASXYS010000127.1:0-17354 GCA_036502365.1 Amycolatopsis sp. | reverse complement strand
TCAGCTGACGTCGGAGGCCGGGGCCGCGAAGGTGTTGCAGTCCGCGATCCGGTTGCTGCGCGCGCCGGCCCGCCACCACTGGGCGTAGTGGGCGTTGGTGCCGTGGTCGTGGCTGTGCGAGGTGTTGTCGCCGCGGGTTTCCTGGTCGTTCCAGGCCTTGTTGTACATGTCGCGGGTGACGGTGCCGCCCTGGTCGACGTGCGCGCCGAGGAACATGCCCGAGAAGCACTGGGCCTGCAGCTCCTTGCGGCGCGACATGTCCAGGCCGTCCGGGCTGTTCTGGCCGGCCGCGTAGATCTTCTGCCACGCGGCGTCCATGATCCCGGCGACCTCCTGGACGTGGTGGCCGTACTCGTGCGCGAACAGGGCCAGGTAGACGCCCGGGTTGTTGCCGTACTGGTCGGTCTGCAGGCCCTTGAACGGCACGTACAGGTTGTTCTCGCAGTAGTACGCGGCCGTCGCGATGCCGACCTGGATGGTGCCGCACTCCGTCTCGAAGCTCGGCCCGGTCGGGAAGTGCAGCGCGGGCGAGGTGAACGGCAGGTTGTAGGCCTGGAGGAACGGGCCCCACGCGGCGTCCAGGCACTTGCTGGCCGCGGTGAAGAACGCCTCCGCGCCGTCCTGCGTGCTCACCCACGGCGGCAGGGTGCAGACGCGATTCTGCAGGCCCGCGTTCGGGTCCTGGAGGATCGGGTGGTCGGCGAGCTTGAGGACCTTCTGCGGGCCGGTCGAACTCGGCGCGCTGCTGGGCGCGTCCGACGTCGCCGGCGCGGACGAAGGGGACGACGAGCCGTTGTTCGGCGGCAGCTCGAACGGGCTGCTCGGCGCGGGCGTCGGGGTGTTCTGGTAGCCGGCGTTGGTGACGCTGGAGCCGGACCCGTTCAGCGCGACGATCCCTGCCACGCCCAGCACCAGCACGGTCACCGCGCCGAGGCAGAGCCCGACGATCAGACCGGTCGAGCGCCGCTTCGGCGGCGGGAAGTTGTGCTGCTGCTGAGCCCAGGGCGCCTGCGGGGGCGGGCCCTGGTTGTACGAGCCGGGCTGCCCCTGCCCGGCTCCCTGGTACTGCTGGCCCTGGTACTCCTGGCCCGGGTATTGCTGGCCGGAGTACTGCTGCTGACCGGGGTACTGCTGCTGGCCCTGATAGGGCGGCTGGCCCGGCGGCCCCTGCGGCGGCTGGCCCGGTCCATGGCCTGGCACCGGAGGCGGTTGAACGGTCCCGCGTGGCGGCACTGGGCCGTAGGGCGGTTGCGTCATCAGGACAGTCCCGGTGGGTCTCGGCGCGAAGCCGGGCGGCCCCCGGCTTCCGTTCAGCATATCGGGGGAACGGGCCGCTTCCCCAGCCCTTGCCGAGACTGGTCACCCGTCCTGGTCGTCACCCCAGGTCTGGCCGGGTTTGGGGGGCTCTGGAAGAGTGAGCGGCAGTTGGTGACGGGTCGTGAGGACTAGGGGTTTCGATGACAGACACACCCGGCTCGCCCGGGCCCGGTGCGGACGACGAAACGCCCACCCCGAGCCAGGGCTTCCCGAGGCCCGAAGTTCCCGCCGCGTCATCCCCGTCCGAAGCCGGCGGTCCTGCCCCGGTCACGCCGCAGCAGGGCACGGCGGGCGACGGCTCCGGCCCGGCGCCGCAGGTGACCCCCGGCGGCGCGACCTCGTCGCCCGCACCCGGCACGAGCACCGAGGCCGCGGCGACTTCCGGCCCGAGCATCGAGACCGGCGACGACGCCAAGACCCCGGCCTCGGGCGTGCCGCAGCAGGCTCCGCCGTCCGGGAACGCCCCGGTGCCACCGCAGGCTCCGCCGTCGTTCGGCGCCCAGAGCAGTGCACCCGGTCAGCCGGGCGGGCAGTGGCAGTCGCCCGGCCGGCAGCCGATGCCGCAATACCCCGGTGGCGCCTACGGCAGCCCTGGCGGTGGCTGGAATCCCCAAGGACTCGGCAAGCCCGGCGTGATCGCGTTGCGCCCGCTCAACATCGGCGACATCCTCGACGGCTCCATCACCGCCATCCGCCGCTACCCGTTGCTGGTGCTGGGTGTTTCGGCGGTCGTCGCGGTGGTCGTGGCGGCGCTGAACCTCGCGGTGTCGCTGCTGCTGGTGCCGGACGTGACGCGCGTGGCCACCCTCGGCCCCGGCGCGACCCAGCAGGAGCAGCTCGACGCGGTGTACAACCTGCTCGGCAGCACCCTGCTCGCGCTGATCCCGACGTTGATCATCACGATCCTGGGCCAGACGTTCCTCACCGGTTTCCTGACCGTGGTGATGGGCAAGGCCGTGCTCGGCCGTCCGGTCGACTTCCGCACGGCGATGCGCGAGGCCGGCCCGCGGTTGCTGCCGCTGCTGGGCCTGACCCTGCTGTACACGCTGGCCACCATGGTCGCCGCGATCTTCTGCCTGCTGCCGGCGGTGATCCCGTACGTCTTCTGGGCGCTCGCCGGTCCGGCGCTGGTGCTGGAGCGCGGCACGGTCCGCCAGGCGTTCGGGCGCTCGCGCCGGCTGGTGTCCGGCTCGTTCTGGCGGGTGCTCGGCATCCTGCTGCTGGCGTCGCTGATCGGCTGGCTGATCACCACGATCATCGGCCTGCCGTTCAACCTCGGCTCGGGTGCGTTCTCCGGGCTGTTCGACCCGCAGGCCGGGGCGCCGCAGCAGAGCACCGGCGGCCTGGTGCTGCAGTCGGTGGGCACGGTGATCGCCTCGACGATCGTCACGCCGTTCACGGCGCTGGTCACCGTGGTGCTCTACATCGACCAGCGGATGCGGCGTGAGGGCATGGACATCGAGCTGGCGCGCGCCGCGGGGATCAACCCGCAGGCGCCGCCGCAGCAGGCGTGGTGACGTTCCGGCTCACCGACGTCCCGGTCGACATCGACCGGGACCCTGCCCGCGCGCAGGCGGCCCAGGAGCTGACCGACCCCGGCTACCGGGCCGCCGAGCCGAGCCTGCTGGAACGGCTGACCCATTGGCTGGGTGATCTTTTCGACAAGCTGCTCAGTGCGCTGTCCGGTGTGCCCGGCGGTCCGCTGGGCGTGCTGCTGGTCCTCGCGCTGCTGATCGTGCTGGTCGTGGTGGTACGGCTGCGTGTCGGCAAAGTCGGCCGCGCCGGGCAGGCGGCCAAGCAGGTTTTCGCGGGCCGCCGCCGGTCCGCCGACGAGTATCGCCGCGCCGCCGAAGAGGCTGCGGCGCGAGGACAGTTCGCCGACGCCGTGCGTGAACGCTTCCGCGCGCTCGTCCGTGGCCTGGAGGAACGCGCGCTGCTCGACAACCGCTCCGGCCGGACTGCCGACGAGGCCGCCGCCGAAGCGGGCGCGCTGCTCCCGAACCTGGCCGCCGACCTCACCGCCGGCGCCCGGCTGTTCGACGACGTGCACTACGGCGGCCGCCCGGGCACCGAGGACGGTTACCGCGCACTGACCGATCTCGACAATCGCGTCCGCCGTGAGCGGCCGGCTCTGGTGGGCGCGTGAGCACCCCTGTCTCGCCTGATTTACGCCGGATTTGGCGCGGTGCCAGGATTCCGCTCGCGTTGCTGTTGCTGATCGTGCTCACCGGCCTGGTGCTGGTGCTCAGCCGCGGTGATCAGACGAGCGGCCGGCTGGAGCCCGGGTCCTACGAGCCGGGCGGCAGCCGGGCGCTCGCCCAGCTGCTCGGCCGCCAGGGCGTGGACGTCCATCCGGTGCACACCATCGACGAGGCCCGGCACCAGGTCGACGGCGGCACCCTGCTGGTCACCGCGCCGGATTTGGTGCCTGGTAACGGACTTGCCGAGCTGCGCCGCCGCGTCGCGCACCTCGTGCTGATCGCGCCGGGGCCGGACGCACTGCGTGAGGTGCTGCCCACCGTCACCGCCGGGGGCAGCGGCGATGTGCGGACGCTGGAGCCGGACTGCACGGTCGGCTCGGCCGTCGCCGCGGGCTCGGCGTCGCTCGGCGGCGCGCGTTACCGCACCACGGACCCGTCCGCGCGATCCTGTTACCGCGACGGCGAAGACGCGACGTTCGTGCAGTTCGCCGACCGCACGGGCACCGTCACGGTGCTCGGCACCTCCGCGCCGCTGACCAACGAGCGGCTCGCCGACGAGGGCAATGCGGCGCTCTCCATGCGGGTGCTGGGCGACCACGGCCGGCTCGTCTGGTACCTGCCCTCACCCGCGGATCCTGCGCTGGAAGCCGGCCAGAAGCCGTTCTTCGACCTCATTCCCGCGGGCTGGCGTTACGGCGCGCTGATGGCCGGGATCGCCGTGGTGCTGCTGGCTTTGTGGCGGGCGAGGCGGCTCGGTCCGGTGGTGCGCGAGCCGCTGCCGATCGTCGTGCGCGCGGCCGAGACGGCCGAGGGCCGCGCGCGGCTGTACCGGCGGGGCGGCGCGACCGGGCACGCCGCGGAGACGTTGCGGGAGGCCGCTCGCGCCCGGCTGCGGTCGAGGCTCGGCCTGCCGGGTGACGCCGATCCGGCGTCACTGGTGGAGACGGTGAGCACGCGCGCCGGACGCGCGCCGGCCGAAGTCGGCGCGGTGCTGCATGGGCTGGTCACGGTCAGCAACGAGGCCGAACTGGTGCGGCTGGCGGACGAACTGGACAGGGTGGAACGAGAGGTGGAGCGGTCTTGAGTACCGAACAGACGCAGGCGCCGGTCGACGCGCGGGCGGCGCTGATCGCCCTGCGCGCCGAGGTCGGCAAGGCCGTGGTGGGCAACGACGCGGCCGTCACCGGGCTCATCCTGGCGCTGCTCTGCCGTGGGCACGTGCTGCTCGAAGGTGTGCCCGGCGTCGCGAAAACGTTGCTGGTACGGGCTTTGGCGGCGTCGCTGGACCTGAAGACCACCCGCGTGCAGTTCACCCCGGACCTGATGCCGGGCGACGTCACCGGGTCCATTGTGTACGACGCGCACAGCGGCGAGTTCTCCTTCCGCGAGGGCCCGGTGTTCACCAACCTGCTGCTGGCCGACGAGATCAACCGGACCCCGCCGAAGACGCAGTCCTCGCTGCTGGAGGCGATGGAGGAGCGGCAGGTCTCGATCGACGGCCGCTCGCACCCGTTGCCGGACCCGTTTGTGGTGGTGGCGACGCAGAACCCGGTGGAGTACGAGGGCACCTACCCGCTGCCCGAGGCACAGCTGGACCGGTTCCTGCTCAAGCTGACCATGCCCGCGCCCTCGCGGGAGGACGAGATCGGCATCCTGTGGCGGCACGCGCAGGGCTTCGACCCGCGTGACCTCGCGGCCGCGGGCATCCGGCCGGTGGCCGGCGCGGCGCACCTGACGGCCGCGCGCCAGGCCGTCGCGCGCGTGACGATCGGGCCCGAGGTGATCGGCTACGTCGTCGACCTGTGCCGCGCGACGCGTGAGCTGCCTTCGGTGCAGCTGGGCGTTTCCCCGCGTGGCGCAACGGCTTTGCTCGCCGTGACGCGGGCGTGGGCCTGGCTCGCCGGGCGCGACTACGCGACCCCGGACGACGTCAAGGCGCTCGCCCGCCCCGCGCTGCGGCACCGGCTGGGCGTGCGGCCGGAGGCCGAGCTGGAAGGCGTGACCGCGGACGGCGTCCTCGACCGGGTGCTGGCCTCCGTGCCGGTGCCGCGCTGAGCCGATGGCGCTGACCGGGCGGCTCGGGCTGCTGGCCCTGCTGGGCGCGCTGGTGGTCGGGCTGCTGGCCCCGTCCGGCGCCGGCGTGGGCGCTGTGCTCCTGGTGCTGCTGGTGCTGGTCCTGGTGGACCTGGCGCTCGCGGGCAGCGTGCGTGCGCTGCGATTTTCGCGCGCTGGAACGACTTCCGTGCGCCTCGGCGAGCCGGCCGAGGTGACGCTGACCGTCACCAATCCCGGGCGGCGCGCGGTGCGCGGGCTGCTGCGCGACGCGTGGCCGCCGAGCGCCGCGGCCGACGACCGGCACCGGATCGCCGTCCCGCCGGGGGAGCGGCGCGCGTTCACCACGCGCCTGCTGCCGACGCGGCGCGGCGATCGGCCCGCGGTCCGCGTGACCGTGCGCGCGGTGGGGCCATTGGGTTTGGCGGCGCGGCAGGGTTCGCACGAGGTGCCGTGGTCGGTGCGGGTGCTGCCGCCGTTCCACAGCCGCAAGCACCTGCCGTCGCGGCTCGCCCGGCTGCAGCAGCTCGACGGGCGCAACGCGGTGATGATCCGTGGCCAGGGCACGGAATTCGACTCGCTGCGCGAATACGTGATCGGCGACGACGTGCGTTCGATCGACTGGCGCGCCTCGGCCCGCGCGGCCGACGTGATGGTGCGGACCTGGCGTCCGGAACGCGACCGGCACCTGGTGCTGGTCCTCGACACCGGCCGGGTCTCGGCCGGGCGCGTCGGCGACGCCCCGCGGCTCGACGCGGCGATGGACGCGGCGCTGCTGCTGGCCGCGCTGGCTTCCCGCGCGGGCGACCGGGTGGACCTGCTGGCCTACGACCGCCGGCTGCGGGCCGCGGTGCAGGGCTCGTCCGCGACGACGCTGCTGCCGTCGCTGGTGAACGCGATGGCGCCGTTGGAGCCTTCGCTGGTCGAGACGGACGCGCGCGGCATGGTCGCGGAGATCTTGCGCCGCACCCGGCGGCGGGCACTGGTCGTGCTGCTGACCGGGCTCGACCCGGCGCCGTTGGAGGAGGGCCTGTTCCCGGTGCTGGGCTCGCTGACTTCGCGGCACGAGGTGATCGTCGCGTCGGTGGCGGACCCGCGCGTCGCTGAGATGGCGCGTGGCCGTGGCGACGCGGAAGCGGTGTACGACGCGGCTGCGGCCGAGCGGGCGATGGCCGAGCGCGCGTCCGCTGTGGCCCGCCTGGGTCGGCGCGGGGTCGCCGTCGTGGACGCCGTGCCGGAGGAACTGCCCCCAGCCCTGGCCGACCGCTACCTGGCTCTCAAGGCCGCCGGGCGGTTGTGAGGCGCAAGGGCTCGTGAGTGCTTATGACGGTTAGAACCGGCATGAACACTCACGAGCCTCAGCCCGCTTCGGGCAGGGCGTCGCCGGCGTACTGGGCGTCCAGGTCGCCGACCTCGCCTTCGCGGGCGGCGCGGCGGCCGAGGGTGAAGACGTAGGTCAGGAAAAGCAGTTCCACCACCGCGCCGATGCCGATGCGCAGCCAGGTCGGCCAGCCCGAAGGCGTCACGAAGGCCTCGATCACGCCCGAGATCAGCAGCACGCAGGCCAGCCCGAGCGCGATCACCACCACGGAACGGCCCTGCTCGGCGAGCGCGGCGCTGCGGGAGCGGCGGCCGGGGTCGATCACCGTCCAGCCGAGTTTCAGCCCGGTGCCCGCGGCGATGAACACGGCCGTCAGCTCCAGCAGGCCGTGCGGCAGGAGCAGGCCGAGCAGCACGTCGCCGCGGCCGGCCGAGGACATCAGGCCGATGGCGACCCCGGCGTTCAGCGAGTTCAGCCACAGCGCGCTGATCACCGGCAGGCCGAGCGCGATGCCGAGGAACAGGCAGGTCGCCGCCACCCAGGCGTTGTTCGTCCACACCTTCGCCGCGAATGACGCCGCGGGCCCGGTCGAGTAGTACGTCTCGTACTGGCCGCCGGGTGCGGTCATCGCCTTCAGCTCGTCCGGGGAGATCAGCGACGCGCGCACCTGCGGGTCGCCCGCGATCCACACGCCCAGCACGGCCATCAGCGCCACTGAAACCAGCGCGGCGGGGATCCACCAGCGCCGGCTCAGGTAAACCGCGGCCGGGAACCGGCGGGTGAAGAACAGCGCCACCTCGCGCCACGCCGGGCTGTGCGAGCCCGTGACGGCCGAGCGCGCCCGCGCCACCAGCGCGGACAGGCGCGCGAGCAGGGCCGGGTCCGGTGCCGTCGAGCGGATGATCGACAGGTGCGTCGCCGTGCGCTGGTACAACGTCACCAGCTCGTCCGCCTCGGCGCCGCTGAGCCGCCGTCGCCGCACGAGTTCGCCGAGCCGCGACCACTCCGCGCTGTGCGCCGCGACGAAGACGTCGACGTCCACCTGTCACCTCCGTTTCGCCGAACCCCAGCCTAGGGCTCACTAGACTGACCCGGTGCAGGAAGAGTCCGATCTCGTCACCGGCGAAGCCGTGGTGCTGGACCTGCGGGTGGCCAAGCTCGCCAGCCGCGGGGTCGCGATGCTGCTCGACGTGCTCGTGCAGGGCGCGCTGCTGCTGATCGCCGTGCTGGTGCTGGCGTTCACCATGCCGAGCGCCGACTCGTCGCTGACCGTGGCCCTCCTGCTCACCCTGTTCGTGCTGATCGTGATCGGCTACCCGGTGCTGTTCGAGACGCTCAGCCGCGGCCGTTCGCTCGGCAAGCTGGCGCTGGGCCTGCGCGTGGTCCGCCTCGACGGCGGCCCGATCCGCTTCCGCCACGCGCTGACCCGCGCGCTGGCCGGGTTCTTCGTGGACTTCTGGGCGCTGGGCTTCCTGGGCGCGGTGGCGGTGATCGTCTCGCTGACCTCGTCGGACGGCCGCCGCGTCGGCGACTTCCTGGCCGGCACGCTGGTGATCCGCGAGCGGGTGCCGCAAAGCGCGCAGGCGTACGTCGTGATGCCGGTGGGCCTCGAGGCGTGGGCCTCGCAGCTGGACCTCAGCCGCCTGCCCGACGACCTGGCGCTCGCGTCCCGTCAGTTCCTCGGCCGCTACCACGAGTTGCGGCCGGAAGCGGCCGCGTCGCTCGGCCAGGGGCTCGCGCACCAGGTGGCGAACGCGGTCGGGGTGGCCATTCCGTACGGGATGCCGCCGTGGACGTTCCTGCAGGCTGTGCTGGCAGAACGCCGTAACCGCGACCGGGCCCGGCTCGCACCGGCATATGTGTGGCCCGCGCAGTACCCGCCGCAGCCGGGTTATGCGCAGCAGCCCGGGCCGGCGTCGGGTTATGCGCCGCAGCCCACGGCCCAGCCGGTCTACCCGCCGCAGCCCGGAGCGGTGTCGGACCATGTGCCGCAGCCGCCGCGGGCCGAGCCGGAGAACCCGTTCACCCCACCGAGCTGACCGTGGGCCTTACGCTGTCGCCGTGCTGACCGAACTGGCCATGGCGCTGGTGCTCGCGCCGTCCGGCGGGGTGACCGACGACGTCACCGTGACCGCCGCCCGGAACGGCTCGCTCACGGTGACCGAGCGGGTCACCACCAGCAGGCCCGCCGTCCACCGGATCCCGCTGCGGGTGCCCGCGACCGAGGAGCAGGACCGCGTCTACGCCATCGACAATGTCCGCATCACCGGCGGTCACGTCGAAACCGGCGCCGACGGTGTAGTGGCGACCTTCGACGGCGGCACCGCCACTCTGACGTACACAGTGGACGGTGCGGTCGACGACGGCGGGCAGCTGCGCTGGCAGGTCACCGGCGGCTGGGACGCCGACCTGGCCCGCGTGAACGCCGCCTTCACCCCGCCCGTGCCCGGAATGTCCACTGCGGACTGTTTCGCCGGCTCGCCCGGATCCGCGCGGCAGTGCACGTTCTCCGAGATCGGCGACCAGGGCGTGGTCCTCGTCGAGCAGGACGGCCTCGCCCGGGGCGACCGCATCGACCTCGCCGTGCGGCTGCCGGCCGGGGCGCTGCCCGCCAACGCCCGGTTCGTCCCGGTCTCGACGGTCGCGGCGGCCTTCGTCTTCGGCCCGGTCGCGGCCGCGGGGCTCGGCGTTCTGGCGTTACTCCTGCTGCTCGGCGCGGTCGCCGTCTGGTGGCTGTGTCGGCGCGATCGGACCGCAACCGCGACCACCGTCGTCCCGCCCGCGTACGCCGCGATAGTCGCCGAAGACCGGCTGGACCTCTCCGGCACAGCCCTCGACCTGGCCGTTCGCGGTCACCTGCGCTTCGCCGAGACGGATGGCGCCGACTGGTTCGTCACCCGCGGCGAAGGTGACGAGCTGCGGGACTTCGAACGCACCGTGCTCGCGGCGTTCGACGTGTCGCGGTTGTCGGAGGTCCGCGCCCTCGATCCCGAGGCGGTGCGTGACCGGCTGAGGGCCGACGCCGTCCGCGAAGGCTGGCTGTCCCGCTTGCCCGGCCGCGCGCGGCGACTCGGCCTCGGCCTGATCGCGCTGGGCTTGGTCGCGATGGTCGTGCTCACCTTCACCGTCGGGTACGCGCTGCTGGGAGTTGCGGTGGTCGTCGCCGGTCTCGCGCTGGTCGCGGCCGCGCCGATGCTGCCCCGCCGTACTGCGCGCGGGCGGACACTCGCTGCCCCGCCCAGACCGGACGACGAAACCTTCGCCGCCGCGCTGGACGGGGTCCTCGCCCTGTCCGAACGCCGTCGCGTACTGGAGCCGGACGGGGTTTTCGCATGAGGCACACCGTTTTCCTCGTTGTTCCGGCGTTGTTGCTGGCCCTCACCCCGGCCGCGTCCGCCCAGGATCTGCCCGCCCTGCCGCAGAGCGCGGAGGTCACGTTGAAGGTGCAGCGGGACGGCAGCCTGTCGGTCACCGAGGCCGTCTCCGTACCCGAGGGCACGTCGATGACCCGGCGCATCGCCCTGCGCGCGCCGGCCGACGACAACCAGGATCGCCTGCTCACCGTCCGGGACCTGAGCATCGAGGGCGCAGGCAGCTCCGAGACCTCGGCCGACGCCGTCACGCTCGATCTCCGTGGCGGCACCTCGATCGTCCAGTACACGGTGGACGGTGCGGTCGGCGCGGGCCGCGGCGTCGAGCGGGTCACGTGGGACCTCGCGGGCGGCTGGGACACGCGGCTGGAGCTGGTGCGGGCGACGTTCGCCGCGCCGAGCGTGCCGGACGCGCTGACCTGCCTCGCCGGTCCACCCGGGACGGTCACCCCGTGCGGGGCCGCGCAGATCGACCACTCCGGGCTCACCCGGGTGTCGGTGCCGAACCTCACCGCGGGCCAGCGCGTCGAGCTGACGGCAGAGCTGCCGGGCGGCACCGTGCCCGTCACCGAGCGGCTGGTGCCGTCGAAGACCGTGGCGGGCGCGATCTCGGCGTCGGCCCCGGTGCGGTGGGCCTGGGGCGCGTTCGTGGTGCTGCTGCTGGCGGCGCTGGCACTGGTGGCGTTCCTGCGCCGCCGTGACGCCGCGCCCGCCGTCCCGCTGCCGGTCGACCTGCTGTCGGACGGCCAGTTCTCCTCACCGGACGGCGTGCTGCCCGGCCACGTCGGCCCGCTGCTCACCGGCCGCGCCGACGCGGTCGACCTCGCCGCGACCGTGCTGGACCTGTGCGTGCGGAACTACATCTGGGTCAGCGAGGACGGCCCGCGCGACTGGGCGCTCGTCCGCCGGAACCCGCCGGACGAGCAGCTGGGCCGGTTCGAGCGCGCGGTGTACGAGGCCGTGCTGCCGGGGGAGTCGGTGAAGGTGTCGTCACTGCCCTCGCTGCCTTCGTTCCAGGCGGGTGTGCTGGCCGACGTCGTCCGCCGCCGCTGGCTCTCCCGCCGCGGCGCGAAGCTGTCACGGGCCGGTGCGCGGCTGTGTCTGTACGGCGCCTTCCTGACGGTGCTGCTCACCTTCACCGTCGGTTACGCCCAGCTCGGCCTCGTGGTGATCGCTTGCGGGGCGGCGCTCTCGCTCGGGGCCCGTTTGCTCCCGGCGCGGACGTCGACGGGCCTGCTTTTGCGTCGCCGTCTGCTCGGCCTGCGCGCCCGGCTGGCCGCGCCGGACCCCGCGCGCCTCACCTCCGCGGACCGCGAGGTGCTCTTCTCCCGCGCCCTCCCGTACGCGCTCGCCCTCGGCGAAGCCGATCAATGGGTGACGGCCTTCGCGGCGCCCGGCCGTTCGCCACAGGCGTACTGGTACGGGACGGCCGCCGAAGGACCGGCCGCGGTGGCCGCGACCAGCGGTTTCGCGGCCGCTCTGATCGCCGCGTTCGCGTCGGCGCACCACGAGGTGAGAGGCATCCGACCGGACGCACCGAGGGACCCCGCTCCTGCGTAGGGTGGGGGGCATGGCCGATCCCGAACTCGTCCGCTTCACCACCGACAACGGTCTGCGCGTGGTGCTCGCCCCGGACCCGACCGCGCCGGTTGTCGGGGTCAGCGTGCACTACGACGTGGGCTTCCGTTCCGAGCCGGAGGGGCTGACGGGGTTCGCGCACCTCTTCGAGCACCTGATGTTCCAGGGCAGTGAGAGCCTGGAGAAGCTCGCCCACTTCCGGCACGTGCAGTCCAGCGGCGGGACCTTCAACGGGTCCACCCACCCGGACTACACGGACTACTTCGAGGTGCTGCCCTCGGCGGCGCTCGAGCGCGCGCTGTTCCTCGAGGCCGACCGTATGCGCGCGCCGAAGCTGACCGCGGAGAACCTGGCGAACCAGATCGAGGTCGTCAAGGAGGAGATCCGCCTCAACGTGCGGAACCGGCCGTACGGCGGCTTCCCGTGGATCCTGCTCCCGCCGGTGCTGTACAACACTTTCGCGAACGCCCATGACGGTTACGGCGCGTTCGAGGACCTCGAGGGCGCCACCCTGGAGGACTGCGCGGCGTTCTTCGACACCTTCTACTCCCCGGCGAACGCGGTGCTCACCGTCGCGGGCGACTTCGAGGTGGCGAACGCGAAAGCGCTGATCGAGAAGCACTTCGGCGACGTCCCCTACCGGCCCGCGCCGCCGCGCCGCTCGTTCGCCGAGCCCGCGCCCACCAGCGAGCTGTACGGGGAGCACCAGGACGCGCACGCGCCGCTGCCCGCGCTCGCCGTGGGCTACCGCATGCCGGACCCGATCAACGACCTCGACGGCTACCTCGCGTACCTGGTGCTCGCCAGTGTGCTGACCGACGGCGACGGCTCCCGCCTGCAGCAGCGGCTGGTGCACCGCGAGCCGCTGGTGGTCGACATCGGCGCGGGCGCCGGGCTGTTCGGCCCGTTCGAGGCCCGCGACCCGGACACGTTCACCATCACCGCGATCCACCCGCCGGACGTGTCGCGCGAGCGCGTGCTCGCCGCCCTCGACGAGGAGCTGGAGAAGCTCGCGGCGACGGCGCCGGACGAGGAGGAACTCAAGAAGGTCACCGCGCGCTGGGCCGCGAGCCTGCACTCGGAGCACGACCGGCTGGTGTCGCGCACGCTGGCCTTCGGCGCGTTCGAGCTGCTGTACGGCGACGCGACACTGGTGCACCGGCTGGCCGACCGCATGTCGGCGATCACCGGCGAGGCGGTGTCGGCCGCGGCGAAGGCGCTGCGCCCGGACTCGCGCGCCGTGCTGGTCGTGAAGCCGGCCAACTCCGAAGCTTCTGAAGGGACGAACGAACAGTGACTTCGGCTACGCATCGCAGTGCGGCGGAGATCGGCCGCACCGCCACGGGGCCGCGCCCGCTGCCTCCGCTGGGGTCGCAGTCCTCGGCCACCGAGCTGTCCCATGTGGACACCACACTGACCAACGGCCTGCGGGTGGTGGCCGTGCGCAAGGCGACCGTGCCGCTGGTCGAGGTCCGCGTCTGGATCCCGTTCGCGGGTGAGGACAAGCTGCACCCGGCCACCGCGGAGGTGCTGGCGGAGACCCTGCTCACCGGCACCGCGCGCCGCGACCGGGTCGAGATCGACGCCGAGCTGGCGCTGATCGGTGGCGACCTCGGCACCGGCGTCGACCCGGAACGCTTGTACGTCACCGGTTCCGCGCTGTCGGCCGGCTTGCCGACGCTGCTCGACGTGCTCGGCGACGTGTTCACCGGCGCGACGTACACCGACGCCGAGGTGGGCCGCGAGCGTGAGCGGCTGATCGAGCGCATCGCGGTCTCACGCACGCAGCCGCGCACGATCGCGCGTGAGGCGCTGCAGAAGCAGCGTTACGGCGACCACCCCGCCACCCGCGAGGTGCCGGAGGCCTCCGACGTGGAGGTGGTGACGCCGGAGCAGGTGCGGGCGCTGCACGCGGCTTCGGTGCTGCCGCGTGGTTCCGTGCTGGTGATCGTCGGCGACATCGACCCGCAGACCGTGCCGGGCGACCTCGAGCGCGCGCTCGGCGGCTGGGCGTCGGACCGCTCCGCGCCGCGGCTGCCCGCGCTGCCCGAGCTGACCGGCGGCAACGTGCTGCTGGTGCCGCGTGCCGGGGCCGTCCAGTCGCAGATCCGGCTGTCCGCGCAGACGGTGCCGCGCACCGACCCGCGTTACGCCGCGGTGCAGCTGGCGAACCTGGCCTACGGCGGCTACTTCTCCTCACGCCTGGTGGAGAACATCCGTGAGGACAAGGGTTACACCTACAGCGCGCACTCGGGCTTCGAGTTCACCGACCAGAACGCGACGGTGAACGTCGACGCCGACACGGCCAACGAGGTGACGGCCGCGGCACTGCTCGAGACGCGCTACGAGCTGGGCCGCCTCGGCTTGGTGCCGCCGACCGGGGACGAGGTCGAGTCGGTGCGGCAGTACGCGATCGGCTCGCTGCTCACCTCGACGTCCTCGCAGTCCGGCCTGGCCGGGCAGGTGATGGCGCTCGCGTCGACCGGCCTCGGCGTCGAGTGGCTACAGGAGCACCCGGCGCGGGTCGCGGCGGTGACGGAGGAGCAGGTCGCGCAGGCGGCGCTGGACTTCTTCGCGCCCAAGCGGTTCACCGGCGTGGTCGTGGGCGACGCGGACCTGCTGGCCCCGAAGCTCACCGCGCTCGGCGACGTCACGGTCGGCGAAGAGGCCTGATGACCGTCCCGTACACCCTCGGTTCGCTCCCGACGCTGTCCCGGTCCACTGTGGACCGCCAGGAAATGCTGCGCACCAACCCGGAGCGGCTCGTCGCGAAGTGGCCGACGGCCCGGGTGGTACTGCTCGACGACACCGGGCGCACCCCGGTCGTCGAGGGCACCACCTCGCTGGCCACGCGCAAGGCGGCCAACTACGGCAGTGAGCCGCCCGCCGACGCGGTGTTCCTCGGCGAGTGGGAGGACACTGACTACTGGTCGCTGCCCGGCCGCGCCGAGGGCGACGCGGACACCGTGCGGATGGCCGGCAGCTGGGGTTTCGTCGAGGAGGTCCCGCGCGTCGACGGGGAGATCTGGGTCGAGCTGCGCGGCCACGGCGACCTGCTGGACGACACGTCGGCCGGCCTGTTCACCACCGCCCAGGCCCTGCGGAACTGGCGCCGCCAGGCGAAATACTGCACCCGCGACGGCTCGCCGACCGAACTGATCCAGTTCGGCTGGGCCAGCCGGTGCGGGGCGAACGGGCACGAGGAGTACCCGCGGACGGACCCGGCGGTGATCTGCCTGGTGCACGACTACGAGGGTGTCAACGGCTCCCGTGTGCTGCTCGCGCGCCAGCCGATCTGGCCCGCGGGCCGCTACTCGGTGCTGGCGGGCTTCGTCGAGGCCGGCGAGTCGCTGGAAGGCTGTGTCGAGCGGGAGATCCTCGAAGAGGTCGGTGCGAAGGTGTCCGACGTGCGGTACCTGGGCAGCCAGCCCTGGCCGTTCCCGCGCTCGATCATGCTGGGCTTCACCGCCCGCGCCGACCCGTCGGTGCCGCTGGTCCCCGCGGACGGCGAGATCGAAGAAGCCCTGTGGGTCACCCGCGAGGAGGTCCGCGCGGCCTTCCTCAACAGCCAGCTCCGGAACGAGGGCGCCGTCCCGACCCCCATCGCGGGCGGCGCGGCGGAAATCATCCTCCCCGGCAACTCCTCGATCGCCCGCGTGATGCTCAAAGCCTGGGCCGACGCGGACCAGTGACTCAGCTGAAGTAGTGGCCCAGCTCGATGTCCTCGATGAGGCTCGGGTGGGTGGGCTGCCAGCCCAGGAGCTCGCGGGTGAGGGCGCTGGAAGCGGGCATGTCGGTGCCGAGCAGGCGCACGAACATGCCCTCGTACTCCGTGGCGGGCAAGGACTTGGCCGGCAGGTCCAAGTGCCGGCCGATGGCTTCGGCGATGTCGCGGACCGGCACACCTTCGTCGCCGACCGCGTGGAGCACCGCGCCGGCGGGTGCCTGCTCGATGGCCAGCCGGTAGAGGCTCGCGGCGTCCTTCACATGGACGGCGGGCCAGCGGCTGGTCCCGTCGCCGAGGTAGCCGGACACGCCCTTGGCCCGGGCCAAGGTGATCAGCCGGGGGACGAATCCGTGCCGGTCCCCGTCGCCGTGCACTGAGCGCGGCAGCATGACCAGGCAGGAGCGAACGCCCTGGTCGGCCGCGGCCAGTGCGGCCCGCATGTTCGTGATACGGGCCGCGATCGGTCCCTCGGCGATCAGTTCGTCGCGCTCGGTCGCGGGTCGCCCTGGCCGGACGAGCGTTCCGCCGGAGACCACCAGTGGCTTGCCGGAGCCGGCGAGGCTGGTGGCAAAAGCGTTGATGGCCAAGGCATCCGTCCGCGTCGCGGCCTCGGTCGTGCTGGGCACGACAAAGGCCAGGTGGATGACGCCGTCGCTGTCGAGGGCGCCGGCCCGCAGCACGTCGAGGTCGTTCAGGTCGCCGCGCAGCACCTCGGCGCCCAGCCCGGCGACGGCTTCGGCGGCGGCGTCCGAGCGGGCCAGCCCGAGGACCTGATGGCCGGCGCCGAGGAGTTCGGGGACCACGGCCGAGCCGATCCAGCCGGAGGCACCGGTGACGAAGACGCGCATGGGAGTTCTCCTGCAGTGAGGGATTGCCGTGTGTGATGCGATCGAGTCGCATCAACGCTAGCACAAATGATGCGACTCGGTCGCCTCGCTTATGCTGTGCCGGTGAGTAGATGGGCGCCGGACGCGCGTGAGCGCCTCGAGACCGCTGCGCTGGACCTGTTCGTGAAGAACGGGTACGAGGAGACGACCGTCGCGCAGATCGCGGATCGGGCCGGGCTGAACCGCGCCACGTTCTTCCGGCACTTCGCCGACAAGCGGGAGGTCCTGTTCGGCGGTGACGACTTGCTGGCCGGACTGTTCGGTGACGCGGTCCGGGCGGCCCCGCCGGGGGCGACGCTCACCGAGTGCCTGCGAGCCGCGCTCACGGCCGCCGAGGTCGCGATGACTCCGCAGCGGCGGGCCAAAGCCCTTCAACGCGTCCAGGTGGTTGCGGCGAATGCCGAAGCGCAGGAGCGGGGACTGCTCAAGCACGCCCGGATCTCCGGATCGATCAGCGACGCCCTGCGTGCCCGTGGCGCGGACGAGCTGACCGCCCGGCTGGGAGCGGAAGTGGGGATGCTCGCCTTCCGGATCGCCCTTGAACGCTGGATGGCATCGGAGGACAACGAGTTCGCGCGCCATGCCACAGCGGCCTTGAGTGAGCTGCAAGAGTGCGCGGCCAAGCTCGATTCCCTTGTCGCAGGCCAATAAGAGCCGACTCTCGAACAAGGGGTCGCTCGCCGTCCGGAGCCGCTCACGGCCGGCAGTCGATCAGTCACTGTGAGCGCCGGTGTAAAGGGCTGGTTTCCGGCCGGGCCTGAAGCGTTACCCGCCCGTTCCCGATGACCATTGACGAGCTGTGGCCGCGCTCACTACAGTCCCCGGAAACCGTCTGTAAAGTATCCTAATTAAGGGGATCAAGAGTGCGAGCCGGCAGTCCGCGGATGCTGCGCGAGATCA
>DASXYS010000126.1:0-20965 GCA_036502365.1 Amycolatopsis sp. | reverse complement strand
AGTGGACTCGAGACCGGCCGGGTCGACACCGGCGCGGCGCGCGACCTCCTCCACCGTGGCGCCGGAGACGCGCCCCCGCTGGAGGAGATAACGCAGTTGCAGCCAGGCAAACCACTGGCCTTGCCGACGCCCGTCGCGGCGCGCCTCGGCCACGATCGGCGCGTCGACGAGCAGCCAGCCCTTGCCGTCGTGCGCGGTGATCATCCGCTCGCCGATCGCGGCGCCATAACGGGATTCGTCGATGATCCGCTGGCCGGCCGCGTCGACGAGAAGGCCGCCGAGGAACGACGCCGGCGGAGTGAGGAACCGCCATGCCGAGATCCGGTCCATCTCGGCCGTCCGCCCGCCGGCTTCGACGCCGAGCCGGATGCCCGACCCGTCGTCCGCCGACGTGCCGAGCGCGAGGCCGCCGCGGTAGGCCGGCGCGTGCTCGCGCACCAGCTCACGGTTCGCGATGAACCCGCCCGCGGCCAGGATCACGCCACGCCGCGCGGTGATCTTCAGCTCGCGGGCGTGCCGCCGTTCGAGCCGCTCGACGCGGCGATGCAACGACTTGCGCAGCGACGGCACGTAGATCCCCGGCTTCGCGGAGTACGCCGCGAGGCGTGCGTGACGGGCACGCACCAAGCGAGGCGCGTCGCGGAGACTCTTCACGACCACGCCGGTGACGGTGCCGTCAGCCGCCGTCACCAGGCTCTGCGCCTGCGTTTGCGGCAGGACCCGGATGTCACGGCGGCGCACGGCCTCGGCCAGGCGCGCCATGAGGAGCTTGCCCGAAGTTCCCGGCCCTTTGACCCGGTGTCCGCGCGGCGCGGGTTTCGCCACCTCCCGGAACTCGCCCGAAGCCTCACTGCCGGAGTAGTACAGGTAGTGCTTGTCGCTGGGATAGGACGTTTTGTAGGGACACAGGCTGCCCTCGAACGGAACGCCCTGGGCTTCCAGCCAGGTGATCATGGCGGGACTCTCCTCGCAGAAGCGCCGCAGCGTCCGCTCGGAGACGATCTCCCCGGTTTCGAGCCGGAGGTATTCGTACATCGCGTCGACGGTGTCCTCGACACCCGCCGCACGCTGTTGCCCGGTGCCACCGCCGGCGTAGACCACGCCGCCGCTGACCCGGCTGGCACCACCGCCGGAAAAGCGGTCGAGCAGGAGCACGTCGGCGCCCGCGTCGGCCGCCTCGATGGCCGCGCAGACGCCGGCCGCTCCCGATCCGATGATCACGACATCCGCGACGAGTTCGTCCATATCGAGCCACCCTAGAACTGGAACACGTTCTCGTCTATGGTGACAGAAGCGGCTCCGAACAGGCCAGTAACGCGCTATAACACGTTGCATGTGAGGTGGAATGGCGAACGAGGAGTACGACGTCGTGGTGGTCGGCAGCGGCGCCGCCGGGATGACCGCGGCCCTAGCCGCCGCGGACCGGGGGCTGAGCACTGTCGTCCTGGAGAAGGCGGCCTGCTTCGGTGGGTCGACGGCCCGGTCCGGCGGTGGCGTCTGGATCCCCGGGAACCACGCGCTGAAGGCGGCCGGGATCGAGGAGCCGCCCGAGCGGGCGCGCGAGTACCTGGCGGCGATCGTCGGCGAGGTCGTCCCGGCCGAGCGGCGCGACGCCTTCCTGGCGCACGGGCCCGAGGTGCTGGAGTTCGTCAGCGCGCGGACCCCGCTGAAGTTCCGCTGGGTGCCGGGGTACAGCGACTACCACCCCGAGGCACCCGGCGGGCGGCCCGGCGGACGGTCGGTGGAGCCGAAGGCGCTGGACGGCAAGCTGCTCGGCGCGGAACTCGCGCACCTCGAGCCGCCGTACAGCGCGCCGCCGCTGGGAGTGCCGATCACGCAGTCGGACTACCGCTGGCTGAGCCTGATCGCGAGGCACCCCCGCGGTCTGGCCAGGGTGCTCGGGCTCGGCGCCCGGTGGCTGGCCGGGCGGCTGCGCGGGCAGCAGCTGCTCGCCATGGGGCAAGCGCTTGCGGCCGGGCTCCGGGTCGGGTTGCGGCGGGCGGGCGTCGACGTCCTGCTGAACACCCCGCTGCTCGACCTGCACACCGAGGACGACCAGGTCACCGGGGTGGTCGCCCGGTACAACGGCGTCGAGACGCTGTTCCGCGCGCGGCGCGGGGTGATCCTCGCCTGCGGCGGCTTCGAACACAACGAGGAGATGCGCACCAAGTACCAGCGCGCGCCGATCGGCACCGAGTGGACCGTCGGCGCGGTGGCCAACACCGGCGACGGCATCACCGCCGGGCTCAAGCTCGGCGCGGCCGTCGACCTGATGGACGACGCCTGGTGGGGGCCGTCGATGCCGCTGACCGGCGGGCCGTGGTTCGCGCTCGCGGAGCGGTCGCGGCCGGGCTGCCTGATGGTGAACACGCGCGGGCAGCGGTTCGTGAACGAGTCCGCGCCGTACGTCGAAGCGGTGCACGCGATGTACGGCGAAGGCGACGGGCCGGGTGAGCACATCCCGACGTGGCTGGTGTTCGACCAGCGGTACAAGGACCGCTACCTGTTCACCGGCATCGGGCCTCGCCAGCCTCTGCCCGGCCGCTGGTACAAGGCCGGAGTCGTGGCCAAGGCCGCCAGCCTCGCCGAACTCGCCGAGCGCATCGAGGTGCCCGCCGACGCGCTGGCGGCGACCGTCGACCGTTTCAACGGCTTCGCCCGCGCGGGGGTCGACGAGGACTTCCACCGCGGCCGCAGCGCGTACGACCACTACTACGGGGACCCGCGCAACCGGCCGAACCCGAGCCTGGGCGAGCTGTCGAAGGCGCCGTTCTACGCGGTGAAGATCGTGCCCGGCGACCTCGGCACCAAGGGCGGGCTGCGCACCGACGAACACGCGCGCGTGCTGCGTGAGGACGGCTCCGTCGTCCCCGGGCTGTACGCGGCGGGGAACACCAGCGCGGCCGTGATGGGCCGTACCTACGCCGGGCCCGGCGCGACGATCGGGCCCGCGATGGTGTTCGGCTACCTTGCGGCCGAGCGGCTGGCGAACGAAGATCGGACCGGCATGGGAGGCAGGCAATGACGCCACAGACGCAAGGATCCGAGACCGTCCGCACGATCGACGCCGGCACGCCGCCCGCGCGGTTCGCCCGCGGCTGGCACTGCCTCGGGCTCGCCGACACCTTCCGTGACGGGAAACCGCACGCCATCAACGCGTTCGGCACCAAGCTCGTCGTCTTCGCCGACTCGGCGGGCAAGCTGAACGTGCTCGACGGGTACTGCCGGCACATGGGCGGGGACCTCACCCAGGGCTCGGTGAAGGGCGACGAGATCGCCTGCCCGTTCCACGACTGGCGGTGGAGCGGCAGCGGCAAGTGCGTCTCGATCCCTTACGCCAAGCGGGTTCCGCTGCGGGCGCGCACCCGCTCGTGGACGGTGCTGGAGGAGAACAAGCAGCTGCTGGTGTGGCACGACCCCGAGGGGAACCCGCCGCCCGAAGACGTGGTGGTGCCCCGCGTGGCCGGCGCGTTCAGCAACGAGTGGAGCAACTGGACCTGGGACTCCATCCTGATCGAGAACGCCAACTGCCGCGAGATCATCGACAACGTCGTGGACATGGCGCACTTCTTCTACATCCACTACGCCTACCCGACGTACTTCAAGAACATCTTCGAGGGGCACGTCGCCACGCAGTACCTCAACACCAAGGGCCGCCCGGACATGGGCATGGCGTCGAACTACGGCGGCGAGGACAACCTGCTGCGCTCGGAGGCCTCGTACTTCGGCCCGTCGTACATGATCAACCACCTGGTGAACTCGTTCCAGGGCTTCGAGATCGAGAACGTGCTGATCAACTGCCACTACCCCGTGTCGCCGACTTCGTTCGTGCTGCAGTGGGGAATCATGGTGAAGAAGATGCCGGGCATCTCGGACGAGCACGCGGACAAGATCGCGGAGAAGCTCGCCAAGGGCATCGGCGTGGGTTTCCTGCAGGACGTGGAGATCTGGAAGAACAAGTCGGCCATCGACAACCCGCTGCTGTGCGAGGAGGACGGGCCGGTGTACCAGCTGCGGCGCTGGTACGAGCAGTTCTACGTGGACGCCGCGGACGTCAGCGAGGACATGACCCGCCGGTTCGAGTTCGAGGTGGACACGACCAAGGCCAACGAGGCGTGGGCGGCGGAGGTCGCGGAGAACCTGGCGCGGCAGCGCGCGGAGGCGGAAGAGGCCGGGGTGTGACGGCCGAGGTCACCGAGTTCCTCACCGCCGGGCTGCGGCCGCACGAGTGCCGCAGCTGCGGAACCTGCGTGCTGGTGAAGAAGAACAGCCTCAAGCACACCAGCATCCAGTGGACCACGGACGCCGCGCGCAGCTGCCCGGTCTTCGCGGCGCACGCGGCCGCTGGTGAGCACACCGCGCTGCTGGACACCTGCGAGAAGCTGTCGGACAGCATCGCCGACGCCGTGCGGGAGGGAATTCTGGGCCTGGCCACCGCGGCCGAACAACCAGGCGGCGGGGTCGCTCCCGGTGGTGTGCGATGAGCCAGATCGTCACGCTGACCGTCGCCGAGGTGGTGCAGGAGACCGAGGACGCGCGGTCGATCGTGTTCGAGGTACCGGCCGAGCACACCGGCGCGTTCGCCTACGCGCCCGGGCAGTTCCTGACCCTGCGGATTCCTAGCGATCGCACGGGATCAGTCGCGCGGTGTTACTCGCTGTCGAGTGCGCCGCACGAGGGCCGGGTGCAGGTGACCGTGAAACGCACCGACGGCGGGTACGGCTCGAACTGGGTGTGCGACGAGCTGCGGGCCGGGTCGGCGATCGAGGTGCTTGCGCCGTCGGGGGTGTTCTGCCCGGCGTCGCTGGACGGGGACTTCCTGCTGTTCGCGGCGGGGAGCGGGATCACGCCGGTGATATCGATCCTCAAGTCGGCGCTGGAACGCGGCGGCGGGCGCGTGGTGCTCGTGTACGCGAACCGGGACGAAAAATCGGTGATCTTCGCGCGGGCGCTGGCCGAGCTGGCCGCCCGTCACCCGGAACGGCTCGTCGTGCTGCACTGGCTGGAAAGCCTGCAAGGGTTGCCGCGGCCCGAACAGCTGCGGGAGCTGGTGCGGCCGTACGCGGGGCATGAGGCGTTCCTCTGCGGTCCGGCGCCGTTCATGGCGGCGGCGAAGACCGCGCTGGCCGAACTGAACGTGCCGCGCGATCGGGTCCACGTCGAGAAGTTCCAGTCGCTCACCGGAAACCCGTTCGAAGCCGGTGCCGCGGAGCCCGAGCCCGAGGCCGTCGATGCGGGCACCACCCAGCTGACCGTCGACCTCGACGGCGAGACGCGGCAGGTCGCGTGGCCACGGCAGCGGAAGCTGCTCGACCACCTGCTCGCGGAGGGGCTCGACGCGCCGTATTCGTGCCGCGAGGGGCAGTGCAGCGCGTGCGCGTGCCGGCTCGTCGCCGGTGAGGTGAAGATGCTGAACAACGAGGTGCTGGACGCCGAGGACATCGCCGACGGGATCGTGCTGGCGTGCCAGTCGGTACCGTTGACCGACGAGGTTTCCGTCAGCTACGAGTAGGGAGAGCCCGTGCCCATCGACCCCGCGCTGGCCGTCGGCGCCGATCTCGGCGAGCTGACGTTCGGCTGGACGCCGTCCGACGTGCTGCTGTACCACCTGGGCCTCGGCGCGGGCGCGGACCCTGTCGACGAGCGGGAGCTGCGCTACACCTACGAGGACGAGCTGCGGGTGATCCCGACGTTCGCCACCGTCGCGGCGAACCTGCGCACCTTCGAGCCGCCGAAGCTGAAGTTCCCCGGGGTGGACATCGACCTCGCCAAGGTGCTGCACGGCAAACAGGAGATCGAGCTGCACCGGCCGATCCCGGTCGAGGGCAAGGCCGTGGCGCGCACCCGCATCGTGGACGTGTTCGACAAGGGCAAGGCCGCCGTGCTGGTCCAGCAGACCGAGGTGACCGCCGACGGCGGGGATCCACTGTGGACGGCAAGGTCGAGCATCTTCGCGCGAGGAGAGGGCGGATTCGGCGGCGAGCGCGGGCCGTCCGACCGGATCGCGTGGCCGGACCGCGAGCCCGACGCCGTGCTGGAGACGCCGACGCTGCCGCAGCAGGCGCTTTTGTACCGGCTGTGCGGCGACCGGAACCCGCTGCACGCCGACCCCGCGTTCGCCCGCGCGGCCGGCTTCGACCGGCCGATCCTGCACGGCCTCTGCACGTACGGCGTGGTGGCGAAGTCGCTGATCGACGCGTTCCTGGACGGCGACCCGGCGCAGGTCGCCACGTTCAGCACGAAGTTCGCCGGCGTCGTTTTCCCTGGTGAGCGCCTGCGGACGCGAGTGTGGCGCGAGGATGGCCGGCTACTGGTCACCACCACCGCGCCCGAACGTGACGACGCGCCTGTGCTGTCCGACACAGTGCTCGTGCCGCGCTGAGGACCGCGTCCGGGGATACCGTGAGCGGAACGGAAACCTCGCACACGACGGGACGGCGGGATGTCGGACGAGCACGACGGCACCTTCTTCGTGGTACGCGGCCCGGTCGAGCCGGGTGACAAGCGCGGCCGCGAACTCGGGTTCCCCACGGCGAACATCGCGCTGCGCGACCAGAGCGGCCAGGTCGGCGACGGCGTGTGGGCCGGCTGGGTCGAGCGCGAGGACGGGACTTTCGTGGCCGCGGCCGTCTCGGTCGGCCGCCGCCCGACGTACTACGGCGCCGACGGCTACCGGCTCGTCGAGGCCCACCTGCTGGACTTCGCGGGCGACCTGTACGGCGAGACGCTCACCGTGTGGCTCGGCCGGCACCTGCGTGACCAGCAGAAGTACACGTCGGCGGAGGCCCTGATCGAGGCGCTGGCCCTCGACGTGGCCGCGGCGCGCGAGTGGGTCGCCGATCATCCGGCGACCGGGCTGCCCGCCTTGGGGTCACCGCCACCGGACGGTGAAGTCCGACGGCTGGGCTGAATTCAGAGACCGGGCTGACACGCCCCGTCACAGTGCGGCGAGCAGCATGTACCCCATACCCCCACCCATCACCGCGCGGCAGACAGTCCGCGACGTGAAACCCGGCGAGTACCGGCCGCGCGTGCGGACGGCCAGGAAACCCGACCGGACGGCGTCGGCCGCGAAGTAGACGGCACCCAGGATCGCGAGGGCCGGCAGGGCGAGCCCGGTGCCGGTGGACATGGTGAGCCAGGGGCCGTGAGTCATGTCGGCGTGCGGCATCGCGGTGACCAGGTAGAGCATCGCCGCCGCAGAAAGCGCGTGATGGCCGCAGCCCCCGGCGTGCGGCCCAGCAGCTTCGGAGCGAGAACGCCACCAGGCGAAGGCAAACCAACCAGCGGTGAGGACGAGGATTGCCTGCCACCCCGCCGCGGGGATCGGGGCACCTACCGGGGACGCCATCGCGATCATGGCGACGACGAGCAGCAGTTCGGCCAGGTCGCCGTTGCGGACGCCGGGGCCGAGGTGCACGTAGTCGAGCCGGACCAGGCGCCGGACACACGGCAGCACGAGCACCGCGAAGACCGCGGTAAGCAGCCACGCCACCACCACCGCCAGAGTCATGTCTTGCCTCACTCCGCGTTGCCGGCCGGGGATTCAACCGTGACATTCCGGGTCCGGTCGACGCCAGCCAGCAGAGGGGTGAAACCGTTGCCCCACAAGAGTTACCGGCGCTCACGCGAGCGCCGTACGGGGCCGGGGTATGGGTGACGCTCAGTCACTCGTCAAGACCAGCCCACTGGTCGGGACGCCGGTGCCCGCGGTGACCACCACTGAGGACGCGCCGGGCACCTGGTTCACCGCCGTGCCGCGGACCTGGCGGACGGCTTCGGCAATGCCGTTCATGCCGTGGATGTACGCCTCGCCGAGCTGGCCGCCGTGCGGGTTCAGGGGCAGCGCGCCGCCGAGTGACAGGGTGTCCCCGGCGATGAAGCCCGGGGCCTCGCCGCGGGGACAGAAACCGAGTTCCTCCAGTTGCATCAGCACGTACGGGGTGAAGTGGTCGTACAGCACCGCGACGTCCACATCGGACGGTCCGAGGCCCGACTGCGCCCACAGCTGCCGCCCGACCACGCCCATTTCGGGCAGGCCGGCGAGGTCGTCGCGGTAGTAGCTGGTCATCACGTACTGGTCCGGCCCGCTCCCCTGGGCCGCGGCCGCGACGACCGCGGGCGGGCAGCGCAGGTCGCGCGCCCGCTCCAGCGAAGTGACGACCAGCGCGACACCACCATCGCTCTCCTGGCAGCAGTCCAGCAGGTGCAGCGGTTCGGCGACCCAGCGCGACGCCTGGTGCTCGGCCAGCGTGATCGGCCGGCCGTGGAACCAGGCGTTCGGGTTGGTGGCCGCGTGCGCCCGGTCGAGGACGGCGATCCGGCCGAAGTCCTCGCTCGTCGCGCCGAACTCGTGCATATAGCGGCGGGCGACCATGGCCACCGTCGCCGCCGGGGTGGCGATGCCCATCGGGTAGTGGAACGCGTTGTCGACGCCGGAGGAGTTCACCTGCCCGGCCGCCGCGGAGGACACCTGGCCGAACCGCTGCTCCGAACGCTCGTTGAACGCCCGGTAGGCCACCACGACCTCCGCGACGCCGCTGGCCACCGCCAGCGCGGCCTGCTGCACCGTCGCGGCCGCCGCCCCGCCGCCGTAGTGGATCCGGCTGAAGAACGACAGCTCCGGGATGCCCAGTTCCCGCGCCAGCGCGATCTCCGCGGTGCCGTCCATGGTGAACGACACCAGACCGTCCACATCGGATGCCGAAATGCCCGCGTCCGCCAGCGCGTGGGACACGCATTCCGCGGCCAGCCGCAGCTCGCTGCGCCCGGACTCCTTGGAGAACTCCGTCGCGCCGATGCCGGCGATGGCGGTCTTGCGTGAGAGCGTCACGAGGAACCTCCCGGCAGGGTCAGCGAGACCGTGCCCGTGACGTGCTCGCCGAGACTGTCCACAGCGGACACAGCCAGCTCGACATCGGCGCCGTCACGGGAGACCACGCGCCCGGTGAACGTCAGGGTCTCGTAGGCGTAACACGGCACACCCAGCCGGATCTTGATCGACCGCACGAGCGCCTCAGACCCGGCCCAGTCGCTCACGAACCGCTGCACCAGGCCGGTGTCGGTGAGGATGTTCAGGAAGATGTCCTTCGAGCCGCGGGCGACGGCGGCGTCGCGGTCGTGGTGCACATCCTGGAAGTCACGGGTCGCGAGCGCCGTGCTGACCACGAACGTCGACGTCGCCTCGATCTTGAGCGGCGGCAGTTGCGCGCCCACCGAAAAGTCCGTCATCGCGCCACCTTCCACGCGGGCAAGGTCAGGTCGTCGTCCACGCGAACGAACGCCGCGGTCACCGGGAGTCCGATGTGGACCTCGTCCGGCGCGGAGTCCAGCAGCTCGGCCATCACGCGCACGCCCTCCTCCAGCTCCACCAGCGCCACCACGAACGGCAGCCGCTTCCCCGGCACCGCCGGGTGGTGGTGGACGACGTAGCTGTACACCGTGCCGCGGCCGCTCGCCACGACGTAGTCCGGGACCGCGTCCAGCGATCCGTCCGGCGGCATCGGCCCCGGCGGGTGCCGCAGCGTCGTGCCCCACCGCTGGATGCGCAGCTCGCCCGCTTTCAGGCCCTCCCAGAAGAAGACCGTGTCGCGGCTGATCACCGGCCGCAGGACCGGTGCCGCCGGAGCAGGCGCAGCAGCGGCCGGCGGCCGGAACTTCAGCACCCGGAACACCATGTCGGCCACCAGTTCCTCGCCGACGTACCAGTTCGTGCGGGTCGTGACGAACCAGCCCTCGCCGAGGCCGGTGCGCTTCGGACCGGTGACGTCCTCGAGGATCGTGGTGGCCGCGAGCCGCTCCCCCGGCCGCAGGTACCGGTGGTAGGTCTGCTCGGAGTTCGTCGCCACCACGGAGGTGAACCCGGCGTCGTCGAGCACGGCCATGATCGCGCCCATCGGGTCGTCCTCGGCGCGGCTGCCGTGCAGGCCGCCCATCGTCCACACCTGTGCCATCGCGGGCGGCGCGACCAATCCCTTGTGGACACTCGACGAAGCGAAATCCGCATCCGTGTATACGGGGTTGGTGTCGCCGATCGCCTCGACCCAGTTGTTCACCATCGCCTGGTTAACCGGGTCGCGCGCATATCTGGGCGCGCACTCCCCCTGTGCGGCGATTTTCGCGGCCGCTTCCTCGATCGTCATCGCGGCACCCTCGGCAGTCCCAGTCCGGCGGAGGCGATCAGCTCACGCTGGATCTCGCTGACGCCCCCGCCGAACGTCAGCACCAGGTTCCGTTTCGCCAGCACGTCCAGCCACTCGGCGAGTTCCGCGGTCTCCGCGTCGGCGGGGTCGCCGTGCCGTCCCACGATCTCGTCCAGCAGCCGCCCGATCCGCTGGATCCGCTCGGAGGAGAACACCTTGGTGGCCGACGCGTCGGCCACCGCGACCGGCCCCGCCGACGCGGAAACCGCCACCTGCCAGTTCAGCAGCTCGTTCACGCGCGCCACCGCGAACGTCTCGGCGAGCACCGCGCGCACGTCCGGCAAATCGAGCAGCGGGACGCCGTCCGGGGTGCGGCGCGCGGCCGCCCACGCCCACACGCGGTCGTGCAGGCCGCCGACGCGACCGGCCGGGCCGAGCATCACGCGCTCGTGGTTGAGCTGCGTGGTGATCAGCCGCCAGCCCTCGTTCTCCTTGCCCACCAGCATTTCCGCGGGTACCCGCACGTCGCTGTAGTACGTCGCGTTCACGTGGTGCGCGCCGTCGCAGGTGATGATCGGCGTCCAGGAGTAGCCGGGGTCGCGGGTGTCCATGATGAGGATCGAGATGCCCTTGTGCTTCGGCGCGTCCGGCGCGGTGCGCACGGCCAGCCACACGTAATCCGCGTCGTGACCGCCGGTGGTGAAGATCTTCTGGCCGTTGACGACGTACTCGTCACCTTCTCGCACCGCCGTGGTCCGCAACGACGCCAGGTCGGTGCCCGCGTCCGGTTCGGTGTAGCCGATGGCGAAGTGGACTTCGCCGGCGAGGATCTTCGGCAGGAAAAACGCCTTCTGTTCCTCGGTGCCGAAGGCCTGCAACGTCGGCCCCACCGTCTGCAATGTCACGGACGGGAGCTGGACATCGGCGCGCGAAGCCTCGTCGACGAAGATGTGCTGCTCGATCTCGCCGAAGCCCTGGCCGCCGTACTCCTTCGGCCAGCCGACGCCGAGCCGCCCGTCCCGGCCCATCCGCCGCACGATCTCCCGGTAGACGGTGCCGTGCCGCTCGCGCAGCATCGCGCGGCGCTCGTCCGGCGACACGAGGGTCGCGAAGTACGCCCGCAGTTCCGCGCGCAACGCCTGCTGCGCGGCTGTCAGCTCGATGTTCATCCCGCCACCCGTTCGCCCAGTCGCGTAAGCCGGTGCGCCGCGCCCCCGACGGAGCGGGCCAGGTCCTTCACCGCCGAGGAATACCGGTGCAGCGGGTACGTCCGGTCGACGCCGACGCCGCCGTGCAGGTGATGGCAGGTGGCGAGCGCCGACGGCGCCTGCTCGGTCAGCCAGTAGGCGGCGATCTCGAGTTCGGTGTCCGCGTCGAGGCCCGCGGCCAGGCGCCACACCGCGGACGTCGCCGCGAGGTGCACGGTGCGGGAGGCGACGTAAACGTCGGCGATCTGCGCGGCCACGGCCTGGAAGGTGGCGAGCGGGCGGCCGAACTGCACCCGTTCCCCGACGTACCGCGAAGTCAGCGCGAGCGCCCCGGCGAGCAGGCCGTCACCGAGGGCCAGCGCGCCGGCGAGGGCGAACCGGTGCAGCGTCGCGACGGCGTGGCCGGGCGCGCGGTCGCGGAGCAGGTCGTCGTCGGTGATCCGCACGTGATCGAGGCGGACGGTGTACTCGGGCGCGCCGGTCGAGCTGTGGCCGCCGATCAGTTCGACGCCCTCGGCCCGCGGGTCGACGAGCGCCACGGCCGTCCCGCCGGGCATCGCGACCGGCGTGAGGATCCGGGCGGACTCGGCGGCGCACGGCACGCCGACCTTCACACCGGTCAGCTGCCACACGCCGTCGACGGCTTCGGCGACAGTGCCGGGCACAGTGGCCAGCGGCGCCGAAGGCTCGTGCAACGCCGCGGTGAGCAGGGTCTCCCCCGTCGCGACAGGGGGCAAAAGCGCCGCCCGCTGGCGGGGGCTGCCGAGCGTCTCGACCGGCAGCACGCCCAGCGCGAGCGCGGCGTACGCGGGCACGGCAGCGGCAGCTCGGCCGACCTCCGTGAGCACCTGCGCGACTTCGGCGACGCCCAAACCGTCGCCGTCGAGGTCGGCGGGCAGCGCGAGCGCGAGCAGGCCCGCGTCCGCCATCGCCCGCCACTGCCCGGCCGGCTCGTCGGCCTTGGTGAGCACACGCGCGGTCAGCGCGGTGATCTCCGCCTGCGTATCGTCAGGGGTGAAGTCCACGCCGGGCCTCCCTCCGGATGCCGGAACTAACTGGAACACGTTCTAGTCTTAACCGGAACGGGGCAGATCGGCAACCCCCGGAAGCCTCGGCAACCGGGTACACAGAAGCGGAAGACGCCGTCGAACGAAGAGGGGCGCCGAGTCGACGTGGGTGCGGAACAGGTTCTCAAAGACGCGCTGGGTGACGTCGGCTGGCAGGCCACCCGGCGGCTCGCGACGATCCCGCCCACGGCCGGTGTGCCGGACCCCAAGCCGCTGTCCCTGCCCGGCCGCGGGCAGACCGTGGTGGTGGACGTCGGCCCGCGGCACGCGCCCGCGATCATCCTGTTGCACTCGGTCGCCTGCACCGGGCTGCTCACCTGGTACCCGGTGCTGGACCGGCTCTCGGCGCGTTACCGCGTGGTGGTGTTCGACCAGCGCTGGCACGGCCAGGGGATCCGTTCGCAGGAGTTCACGCTGGAGGACTGCGCCGGCGACGTCGTGGCGGTGGCCGACGCGCTGGGCATCAACCGCTTCATGGTCGCGGGCTACTCGATGGGCGGCATGGTCGGGCAGATCGTCGCCTACCAGGAGCGTGAACGCGTGAGCGGGCTCGTGCTGTGCTCCACGGCGAGCAACTTCCGCCGCGGCATCCGCCAGCGCGTCGCGCTCGACCTGTTCGGCCGCACCCTGCACCTGATGCGCGACCAGGCGCGGATCGGCCTCGTGCCGGGTGAGCCGCGCCGGGAACGGCTGGCGCGCCTGGAAGACCACCGGTGGGCGCTCGAAGAATTCCGCTCCACCAGCCCGTGGGCGATCGCCGTGGCGCTCGACGAGATCGGCCGCTTCGACTCGTCGCCGTGGCTGCACACGCTGCGCATCCCGACGTCGGTGGTCGTCACGACCCGCGACGGCTTCATCGCGCCCGCGCACCAGCGCTCACTCGCCCGGCGCATCCCGGGCGCGGCGACGTACGAGATCCCGGCCGGGCACACGGCCTGTGTGCTGGCGGCAAACCAGTTCGTGCCCGCGGTGATGGCGGCTTGCACGGCAGTGCACGCGGCGATCGTCGACGAGGAGGCCGCAAATTCCGAAGAGGACTCGGGCTGAAGCTCGTGAGTGTTCATGCCGGTTAGAACCGTCATAAACACTCACGAGGTTTGCGGCGCGGCCTTCAGCAGCTCGTCCAACGCCTCAGGCAGGGCTTCGGCGAGCGGCCACAGGTCCTTCACGAGTTCCTTGGCGCCGATCAGGCCGACGCCGAGCTTGCCGTCGTTGGACAGGACCGTGATGTTCAGCCCGGCGCCGTGGAACACCGGGCCGAGCGGGTACAGGCCGGTGACACGCGCGCCGAGCAGGTACAGCGGCACCGGCGGTCCGGGCACGTTGGAGATGATCAGGTTGTGCACCACCGGATGGCGCTCCGCCAGGCGCAGCGACGAGTAGGCGCGCACGCCGAGGCCGAACGCCGTGGCCGGGGAGAACTGCGCCCAGTCGGCGAGCATGTCGGCGTCGATGTCGTAGTGGTGGTCCTTGGACAGCCGGTTCGCTTCGGCCAGGAAGAACACCCGCGCCGCCGGATCGCCCAGGTGCGTGGGCAGCGAGGCGAAGAACGCGGACACCTTGTTGCTGCCGTGGTCCCGCTCGGTGCGCTCGTGCACCGACACCGGGACGGTCGCCACCAGCGGGTCCTCCGGCAGCTCGCCGCGGCCGAGCAGGAACTGCCGCAGCGCGCCGGAAACGAGCGCCAGCACCACGTCGTTCACCGTGACGCCGAAGGCGTTTTTCACGCGCTTCACGTCCTTCAGCTCGACCTGCGCGAACGCGACCGAGCGGTGGCCGGTGATCGTGCCGTTGAGCGAGGTTCGAGGAGCGGTGAACGGGACGGGCATTCCCTTGCCGCGCAACGCCTTCCCGACCCAGCGCGGCACCAGCTCCACCAGCTCGGGCAGCAGCCGCACCATTTCGAACGGGCGCCGGACGACCGACTGCACGCTCTCGCGCACCAGGTCGACGCGGGTGGGCAGGCCGCTGTTCTGCGCCTCGTGCGGAACCTCGGGCAGCGGCGCGTCGGGCTCCAGCCCGGCCAGGTAGGTGATCAGGCTCGCGCCGCCGACACCGTCCACACTGGCGTGGTGCATCTTGAGCAGCACCGCGACCTGGCCGTTCGACAGGCCTTCGATCACGTAGAGCTGCCACAGCGGGTACGCGCGATCCAGTCGCTGGCCCGCGATGTGGGCGCACAGCTCGGCCAGCTCGCGGTCGTCCCCCGGCGACGGGACGCCGATACGGTGCACGTGGTTGTCGAGGTCGAAATCCTCGTCCTCGACCCACACCGGATGACTGAGGTTCCAGAGTGGATTGTGGAGTTTGCGGCGGAATGCCGGGATCAGCGCGACGCGCTCGGCGAGCCGCCGCTTGACCTCCTCGAACGAGTAGCCGCCGGGAATCGTGGAGCCGTCCAGGACGAGCAGGCCGCAGACGTGCAGGACCTGCGAAGGCGTCTCCAGGTAGAGGAAACTCGCGTCCAGCCCGCTCAGTCTCTGCATCTCGCCAGGGTAAGCCAGAACGCGTCCGAGGGTGGATGGCGGCGGTAGCATCGGTGTGGTGAAGCCGAACTTCGTGACCCGCCGGGCGATGCAGCTCGGCCTCACTGCACTGGCACTGCGCCCGCCACGGCGCCGCGCCACCTCGATCCCGGTGTTCTTCGGCGCGTGGCTGACCGACGAGCTGGCGCCGCACCTGCTCGGGCTCACCCTCGCCGACACCGCGCAGCACCTCGCCCGCCGCGGGCTGCGCACGCGGGGCGACCGCGCCGGGCTCGCGCTCGCCGCGCTTTCCGCCGCCGGGCTCGGCCGGCTGATCGCGACCGCGCAGAAGGCCCGCGGCGAGGTCGAGACGGCGTTGACCGAGGCGCTCGGCCCGGACTACAGCTCGCGGCTGGCGCACCCGCCGAGTCCGCGCGACCTCGCGACGCCATGGGGACAGCTGGCGCTGCCGTTCCGCGGCCCTGATTCCGCCGTCGTGCGCGAGCGGAACATCCCGTACGCGCCGGGTGGCAAACGCTTCCTGCTGGACGTGTTCCGCCCGCGCGAGCCGGTGACCGGCGCGCCCGTGCTGCTCCAGGTGCACGGCGGCGCGTGGACGATCGGCAACAAGGACGAGCAGGGCCAGCCCTTGATGCGCCACCTCGCGCGCCGCGGCTGGGTGTGCGTGGCGATCAACTACCCGCTGGCGCCGGCGAGCCGGTGGCCGGCGCACATCGTCGCGGCGAAACGGTCGCTGGCCTGGATCCGCGAGAACATCGCGGCGTACGGCGGAGATCCGGATTTCGTCGCCGTCACCGGCGGGTCGGCCGGCGGGCACCTCGCCGCGCTGCTCGCGCTGAGCCAGAACGACCCCGCGTTGCAGCCGGGCTTCACGGAAGCGGACACGAGCGTGCAGGCGTGCGTGCCGCACTACGGCGTGTACGACATCGCCGCCACCAGCGGCGCGGAGGAGAGCAGGTACCGGCTGGAAAGCCTGCTCGCGGGCCGGGTCTTCGCGGCCGACCGCGACCCGGTGAACTACCTCGACGACTACATCGCCGCTTCGCCGCTGGACCGTGTGTCCGACGAGGCGCCGCCGTTTTTCGTGATCCACGGCAAGCACGACTCGCTGGTGCCGGTGGAGGAGGCGCGCGAGTTCGTCGACCGCCTGCGCTCGAAGTCCCAGCAGCCGGTGGCGTACGCCGAGCTGGCGGGCGCGCAGCACGCGTTCGACGTGTTCCCGTCGATCCGCAGTGCCCACGTGGTCCGCGGGGTGGAGCGGTTCCTTGACCACACCTACCGGGCGTGGGCCGCCGCCCGCGAGTAGGGCGCTACTTGTTCACGCCGGTCAGCGCGAAGAACTCCTGACGGGAGCGCGCGTCTTCCCGCAGCGTGCCCAGCAGTGCCGAGGTGACGGTGCTGGACCCGATGGCCTGGACGCCGCGCAGGGTCATGCACGAGTGCTCGGCCTCGATCACCACGCCGACGCCCTTCGGGCCGAGCTGGTCCGAAAGCCAGCCGGCGACCTGCTTGGTCAGGCGTTCCTGCACCTGCGGCCGGCAGGCGAAGTGCTCGACGACGCGCGCCAGCTTCGAAAGGCCGAGGATCCGCTCGCCCGGCAGGTAGCCCACGTGCGCGACGCCGGTGAACGGCAGCAGGTGGTGCTCGCACACCGACCGCACCGGGATGTCCCTGGCCAGCACCAGCTCGTCGTACCCCTCGTCGTTGGGGAACGTGGTGAGGTCGAACGAGCGCGGGGTGAACATCTCCGCGTACGCGCGGGCCATCCGCTCGGGCGTGCCCCGCAGGCTCTCCGACTCGAGGCTGACGCCGAGCGCCCGCAGGAAGTCACCCGCCGCGCGCTCGGCGGCGGCGAGGTCGATGCCGTGATCGGGTTCGTGGACGACGTGGAGAGCGGAGCCGGAGCGCATGGATGGTCCCTCGATTCCGTCGGTCTTTCGCACATGAATATTGGTCTTATTCGGTGACGGGGTCAAGATGACCAGCTCAGATGTGGGAGCGGCCACTTGTGGACATGGCCTTGGGCGTTATCGTGGAGGGGTGACGACTGAGCCCGCGGTCCCGGCGATCAAGGCCGTGGCGGCGCTGGAAGAAGACCTGCGCCGCGGCATGTACAGCTTCATCCGCGCCGCGCGGCGCCCCGTCACGCGCGACGAGGCCGCCGCGTCGGTCGGCATCTCCCGCAAGCTCGCCGCGTTCCACCTCGACAAGCTGGTGGACGCCGGCCTGCTGCGCGCCCGGTACGAAGCGGTCGGCGGGATCCGCAAGGTCGGCCGCACGCCGAAGGTCTACGAACTCGCCGGCACCGACTTCACGGTCACCATCCCGCCGCGGCGCCACGGCGTGCTCGCCGACATCCTGCTCGACGCCGTCGTCACCGAGCGCGAAGGCGAAACCGCCCGGCAGGCCACCGTGCGCGTCGCCGCCGGCCAGGGCGAAGAACTCGGGACGGCCGAACGCGCCGGCTCGCGCCCGGGCCGCCTCGGGACCGAACGCGGCCTGACCCTCACCGAGACCGTGCTGTCCCGCCACGGCTTCGAGCCGAGCCGCGAGTCGCCGACCCGCGTGCGCCTGCGCAACTGCCCGTTCCACCCGCTGGCGGCCAAGGCGCCGGACCTCGTCTGCGGGGTCACCCAAGCCTTCCTGACCGGCATCGTGACCGGCCTGCGCGTCCCGAACGTCGAGGCGGTCCTGGTGCCGCCCCACCCCGGCGAATGCTGTGTGGAACTCCGGGGCAATCCGGGAAATTGACTGCGGGGCCGCGCCTCATCCCGGCTCACCCGGCGGGTAAGCCAAGTCCAGGGGCCGGGCCGCGGGCGGGCCGTCCAGTGACCAGGACGGACCGGCGCGGAGGAAGCGGTACCAGCGGTGGTCGCGCCCGTAGCGCAGTTGCAAGGAGCCCTGCGTGACGCGGTTGCGCCAGGTCTTCACGGGGTCCGGCAGGCCCGCCTCGGCCAGGTCCGCGCGGGCCGCGGCGAGCGCGGCAGCGCCCGGGGCCCAGGTGTCGCGCAGGGCGGACAGACCGGGGCGACCCGCTTCGCGCCAGGCATGGGCCCACGCGGCCAGGTCGTGGACCGCGACACCGGCCGCGGCCGCCAGTGCCGGCACGTCCGCGGCCGGACGGGCGGCGCGGCGGGCGAGGTCCTCCTCGAAGGTGAGGTCCACGGCCCCGGTACCGGCCAGCAGCTCACGGGCCAGCGACGCGGCGTCGGCGGCCAACGTGCCCAACGCCCCGGTCGTCCAGCCCGTGCTCGGCGGCGGGTCGAGGTCCAGAACGGCGGGCGGCCCCGGCTCGGCGGGCACTGGCGGCAGCGCGGGCGGGGCGGTGACGCGGCGGGAGTAGGCCCGGCGCGGCGTCAGTCCCGGATCCGGCGGACGCACGGACGTGGACCCGGATGCGGCGCGCGCGGCCGGGGCCCGGCGGGCACGCAGGTCGGCCAGCACCTCGTCCCGGGGGCGGCCGCGGAGCTTGAACAGCACAAACGGGTCGGCGTCCACCTCGTCGGCCACCAGGTAGTAAACGGCGGCGACGTGTTTGCACGGGTTCGCCGAGTCCGGGCACGAGCAGCGCGGCCGCAGGTCACCGGGGCCGGGCAGGAGGTCGGCGCCCGCCTCGCGGGACTGGGCGGCCAGCTCCTCGGGCAGCTCGCCGTCGAGCAGCGCCGCGGTGTGGCCGAGGCGGCGACCGGCGACGTCCAGCAGCATCTCCCACTCCTGCGGCGTGAACTCGCGCATGCGGATCTTCACCCGGTACGGCTGCGGGCGGCTCCCTCGCACCCGCGCCGTCACCTCACCCGCGCCGACGCTCAGCTCGCTGACCGTGTCCTTCCGCGCGTAGGTGCGCCCGCGCGGGAGACGGTTCGGGTCGACGCTCGCGCGGTGCTCCAGCGCCTCCACCCAGGCCCGCCCCCACCAGGTGTTGCCGAACTTCCGCCGGGGCGGCATCAGCCGGCCCCGAGCCGGACGAGGTCGGCGATCTGGTCGTCCGACAGCTCCGTGATCCAGTCCTCCCCCGCCCCGACCACGGCGTCGGCCAGCCCGCGCTTGGTCTCCAGCACGGCGGCGATGCGCTCCTCCAGCGTGCCCTCGGCGATCAGCCGGTGGACCTGCACCGGCCGGTCCTGGCCGATCCGGTACGCGCGGTCGGTCGCCTGGTCCTCGACGGCCGGGTTCCACCAGCGGTCGTAGTGGATCACGTGCGTGGCCCGCGTCAGGTTGAGCCCGACGCCGCCCGCCTTGAGCGACAACAGGAACACCGGCACCTCGCCGGCCTGGAACCGCGCCACCATCTCGTCGCGCCGCTTCGGCCCGACCTCGCCGGACAGCAGCTCCGTGGGCAGACCTCGCTCGGCCAGCCGCCGTTCGAGCAGGCGGCAGAGCTGCACGTACTGGCTGAACACCAGCACGCTGTCGCCCTCGTCGAGGATCACCTCGAGCAGCTCCTCGAACGCGGCGAGCTTGCCCGAGCGCCCGGTCAGCACACCGCCGTTTTCCTTCAGGAACTGCGCGGGGTGATTGCAAATCTGCTTCAGCTCGGTGAGCAGCTTGAGCACCTGCCCCCGCCGCTGCACACCTTGGGATTCCCGGATCTGCGCCAGGTTCTCCCGCACCACGGCCTCGTACAGGGTGGTCTGCTCGGCGGTCAGCGGGACGAACCGGTCGGTCTCGGTCTTGCGCGGCAGCTCCGGCGCGATGTCCGGGTCGGTTTTGCGGCGCCGCAACAGGAACGGCCGCACGGTGGTGGCCAGCCGCTCCGTGGCCGCCGGGTCGCGGTCGCGCTCGATCGGCCGCGCGACGGTGCGGCGGAACCGTTCCAGCGAGCCGAGCAGGCCCGGCGTCGTCCAGTCCACAAGGGACCACAGCTCGGTCAGCCGGTTCTCCACCGGGGTGCCGGTGAGCGCCACGCGCGCGGCCGCCGGCACCTTCCGCAGCTCTTTCGCCGTGGCGGACAACGGGTTCTTCACGTGCTGGGCCTCGTCCGCCGCGACCAGCCCCCACTCCACTTCGGACAGTGACTCGCGATCGCGGCGCAGCACGCCGTACGTGGCCAGCACCACCTCGTCGGCCGCCAGCTCGTCGAGGTGCCGGCCGCCGCCGTGGAACCGGCGCACCGGCACGCCCGGCGCGAACTTCGCGAACTCGCGCTCCCAGTTGCCGAGCAGCGACGTCGGGCAGAGCACCAGCGTGGGCCCGGCGCCGAGCGGGCGGCGATGCAGGTGCAGCGCGATGAGCTGGACGGTCTTGCCCAGCCCCATGTCGTCGGCCAGGCAGGCACCCAGCCCGAGCGAGGACAGGAACGCCAGCCAGGACAGCCCTCGGTGCTGGTACGGGCGCAGCGTGGCGGCGAAGTCGGCCGGCGGGTCGACGGGGCGCAGCGTGCGCTCGGCGGTACCGGCCAGCAGGTCGCCGAGCCAGCCGTCCACCCGGGCCGAGGTGATCGGCAGCGGGGCACGGGCTCCGGGCCCGCTGTCCGGGTCGGTCATCACCGCCAGCAGCTCGGCCGCGGTGCTGACCCGGGCGGGCGCGGCACGCAGGTACTCCAGTCCGAGGCGCAACCGCTCCGGGTCGACCGCCGTCCACCGGCCGCGCAGCCGCACCAGCGGCGCCTTGGTGGCGACCAGCTCGGCGATCTCCTCCTCGGTGAGCACGTCGTCGCCGACCGCGAGCCGCCAGTCGAACCGGGCCAGCTTCGCCTTGTCCAGCCCGCCGGAGGTCACCGCGCCCTCGGCGGGGGCGCTGCTCGCCGTCACGGCCAGCCCGAGCCGCCGCTCCGGACCCGAGGACGCCGACCACCACGCCGGCAGCAGCACCCCGAAGCCGGCCTGGTCCAACTTTCCGGCCACCTCGGAGAGGAACCGGTAGGCGCCGTGCAGACCCAGCTCCAGCTCCGAGGGCCGGGCCTCGCGCAGCGCCTCGGCCAGCTCCGGATAGATCACGCTTGCCCTGGCCAGCTCGGCGAGCAGCAGCTCCTGCGGTTGCTCGATCCACCGGCGCAGGCCGGACGGCGAGTTCCAGATCTGCTCGGCGGGTACCAGCAGGCTGGGGTCCTCGGCGGAGCGGAG
>DASXYS010000125.1:0-7840 GCA_036502365.1 Amycolatopsis sp. | reverse complement strand
GCCGGCGTCACGAACGAGGTGGCAGCGGAGCGGCTCCGCGCGATCATCGCGGACCAGGTCGCGCCGCAGGTGGCGAAGCTGTGCCCGGACCCGGCGCAGGTGCCGGTGCGGGCCGGGCTGGTGGCGACGCAGCTGCTCGGCCTCGCCCTGTGCCGGTTCGTGGTGCGGATCCCGCCGGTCAGCACGATGAGCACGGAGGACGCTGTGCGCTGGGTGGGGCCGGCGCTGCAGCGCTACCTGCTGGGCGACTGACTACTCGAAGCGCGACGCGTCCCCCGCGCCGTACCGCACGACCTCGGCCTCGCCCGAGGAGAAGTCGATCACCGTGGTGGGCTCCACGCCGCAGTCGCCGGAGTCGATCACGGCGTCCAGCACGTGGTCCAGCTCCTCCTTGATCTCCCAGCCCTGGGTGAGCGGCTCGCCGGAGTCCGGCAGCAGCAGGGTGCTCGACAGCAGCGGCTCCCCCAGTTCGGCGACCAGCGCCTGCGCCACGACGTGGTCCGGGATGCGCACGCCGACGGTCTTCTTCTTCTCGTGCATCAACCGCCGGGGCACCTCCTTGGTGGCCGGCAGGATGAACGTGTACGGGCCCGGGGTAGTCGCCTTGATCGCGCGGAACACGGTGTTGTCCACGATCACGAACTGCCCGAGCTGGGCGAAGTCCTGGCAGACCAGCGTGAAATGGTGCCGGTGGTCCAGCTTGCGGATCGCCCGGATGCGCTCCATGCCCTGCTGGTTGCCCAGCCGGCAGCCGAGCGCGAAACAGGAGTCGGTCGGGTAGGCGATGAGGCCGTCTTCGCGGAGCAGGTCGACCACCTGTCCCACGGAGCGCCGCTGGGGATTCTGCGGGTGCACGTCGAAGTACCGGGCCATGCGGGGAGCTTAGGGGTGATCCACCCGGGCGGCGCGGGGGGCGGCCGGGCGGGCGGCGCGCCGACGCGGCAAAGTGAGGCGGGAAGGAGGTTCCCCCGTGGACGCACTCTGGTCGACCGGCACACAGTGGTCGCTGCTGCCGCCGGTCCTGCTCGCGCTGGTGCTGAGCACCGCGATCGGCCTGGAACGCGAGGTCGGCAACAAGGCCGCGGGCCTGCGGACGCACACGCTGGTCGGCGTCGGGGCCGCGGTGATCATGCTCGTGTCGAAGTACGGGTTCGCCGATCTGCTGCACACCGACCATGTGGCGCTCGACCCGTCGCGGATCGCGGCGCAGATCGTTTCGGGCATCGGCTTCGTCGGCGGCGGGCTGATCTTCGTCCGGCGCGACGCCGTGCGCGGCCTCACCACAGCGGCGACGGTGTGGCTGGCGGCGGCCGTCGGCATGGCGTCCGGCGCCGGGCTCCCGGTACTGGCCGTCGCGACGACGATCGGGCTGGTGCTGATCACGCGCGGCTTTCCGCTGCTTTCCCGGTTCATCGACCGCCATCGGCGCTCGCTTCCCATTCTGCGGCTGAGCTATGCCGACGGACACGGAGTTTTACGAAACGTTCTCACCGCGTGTACCGGACGCGGCTGGGTCGTGCATCAGGTCGCGGTCGACCGGGAGACAGTTTCCGAAGAGGGACAACGGATCGCGGTCGTCACGCTGCGCCTGCAAGGGCGCGGCGACCTCACCGATCTGACCGCGGAACTCGCCGAATTGCCGGGCGTCCGGAGTACCACGACGGGTGCGGAAGACCCGCTCGAAGATTGATCAGGGTCCCGCCGCCCACAACGGGCCGATCTTGGGGCAGTATGGATGACACACGGAAACCCCGGCGTCGCAATGGATTCGAGCGGCCGGGACGAAACCATCCAAATGGGAGGTGAGGCTATGGCCCCCGGCGGTGGCGAGGACCTGACGTCCGTCCGGCCGAGCTTCGACCCGAGCTGGCGCGGCTATGATCGCGGCCAGGTCCGGGAATTCGTGGCCTGGACCCAAGACGAGTTCCAGCGGATGGCCGCCGAACGCGAAGCGCTCGTGCGGCGCCTGGCACTGCTGGCCGAGCAGAACCGCGAGCTGCACACGAAGGTCGACCGCATCAGCCGCGTCCCGATCGAACCGGACGCGCTGCAGGAGCGATCCCGGCGGATGATCGAGCTGACCCGTGAAGAGGCCGCGGAAATCACCAAGCGGGCCAAGGAGAACGAGGAACGCTCGCGCGCCGCCGCCGAAGCCGAAGCCGTCCGGCTGACCGAGGAAGAGCGCGCGCTCGTCGCCGCCACCAAGGCCGACCGCGAGCAGCAGCGCCAAGAACACCAGGACTTCATGCGCACCGCGGCCGCCGAGCGGGCCGAGGCCGACTCCGCCGCAGCCGCCCGCCGCCGACGCCTGGAGGACGACCTCACGCAGGCGCTGAACTTCCGCCGCACGGAAGCGCTGCGCGTGCTGGCCGACCAGGCCGCCGCCGCGAAGACGGAGGCGGAAACCCTGGTCCAGCGCGCCACCGCCGAATCCACCCGGCTCCGCGAGGACGCCGATCAGCACGCCGCCGACGTCACCAAGGCCGCCGACGCCCACGCCGCCAAGGTGACCGCCGAGTCGGAGCAGCTCGCGCTTCAGCTGACTACCGACGCCCGGACACAGGCCGAGCAGGTCACCGCCAAGGCGCAGGCCCGGGCCGACCGGCTCACCGCCGAGGCACGGTCGCGGGCCGAGCAGCTGACCGCCGAGGCCGAGGCGCACGCCGCCAAGGTGACCGCCGAAGCGAAGTCGCTGGCCGAGCGGGTGACAACCGAGGCCGACGAGCACGCCACCCGTGTCCGTGCCGAAGCCGCCCAGCTCACCGCCGAGACCGCGCGTCACGCCACGCAGGTCAAGACCGAGGCGAGCGAGTACGCCACCCGCGTCACCACCGAGGCCAAACGGCGCAGCGCCCAGCTCGCGACCGAGGCGGAGACCCGCGCGAGCCGCGTGATCACCGATGCCGAGCAGCACGCCGGCCGGGTCACCGCGAAGGCCCAGCACCACGCCGCCCAGGTCACCAAAGACAGCAACGAGTACGCCACCCGGGTCACGAGCGCGGCCGAGCAGCGCGTCGCCGAGCTGGCTGCCGTCCACGCCCGCTTGAAGGCCGGCCTCGCCGGCTGCCGCGAGCTGCTGGCCACCGCGAACGCCGCACTGGACCCGGTCGACGATGCGGATCCCGGAACCGTCCCGATCCAGCGCCGCAAACCCGCGCTGACCGAAGCCACCCCCACTGCCTGACCTGCGGCAGCCCGCTCCGGCCGGCCAGGCTTTCGGCCCGACGGCAGCGAGCGCCAGACGCGCGATCGCCGTAGTCGTCGCCGTCCTGCTGCTGGCTGCCTGCACCACGCTCGCCAACCGCGTGGTGCCCGGCTGGGCCTATCCCGTCTGCGGCGCCGTCACCGCCGTGCTCCTGCTCGCGCTCGCGCGCTGGGCCGGCCTCGGCGCCGCCGACCTCGGGCTCAGCCGGTCCACGTTCAAGCGCGCCCTGCTCACCGGTCTGCTCGGCGTCACGCTGATCCTGCTCGTCTTCGGTCTCGCGGCGGCGGTCCCTTCGCTTCGGACCGTTTACCACGACGGCCGCGTCGGCACCCCGGACCTCCCGCAGCTGCTCTGGCTCACCCTCGGCCGCATCACGTTCGGCACCGTGCTGGTCGAAGAGATCGCGTTCCGCAGCGTGCTTCCCGCGCTGCTCGGCGCGCGCGACGACCGCTGGCGCTGGCCGCCGATCCTCGGCGCGGCCGCGTTTTTCGGCCTGTGGCACTTCCTGCCCGCGCTCGCGATCGGCCGCAACGCCGCCGTCCACGCGGCCCTCGGCGCCGTCCCGCCGGTGGCCCTGCAGGTGCTGGCCATGGCCGCGGCCGGGGTAGCGGGCATCTTCCTGCACGCCTGGCGCCATTTCGGCCGGGGCGTGACGGCCTCGATCCTGGTCCACTTCACGACCAACGTCGGCGGCCTGGTCATCGCCGTCGTCGTCCAGGCCTGAATACGCCGGGAGGGTATAGTTGAGCGGACACGGCGAATACGAAGGGGACGGTGCGCGATGACGGGCTACGGGAGCGAGCGGGATGCCTACCTCAAGCGCCTGCGCCGCATCGAGGGGCAGATCCGCGGCCTGCAGCGGATGGTCGAGGAAGACAAGTACTGCATCGACATCCTCACGCAGGTGTCCGCGGCGACGAAGGCCCTCCAGTCCTTCTCGCTTGAGCTGCTCGACGAGCACCTGGCGACCTGCGTCGTCCAGGCCGCGGCCGCCGGTGGCGAGGAGGCCGACCTCAAGGTCCGCGAGGCCTCCGACGCCATCGCCCGGCTGGTCCGCTCCTAGCCGTCAGCGCGCGGCGCGGAATCCGCGCAGGCGCAGGCTGTTCGACACCACGAACACCGAAGAGAACGCCATCGCCGCCCCCGCGATCATCGGGTTGAGCAGTCCGAACGCGGCGAGCGGCAGCGCGGCCACGTTGTAGGCGAACGCCCAGAACAAGTTGCCCTTGATCGTGCCGAGGGTCCGCCGGGAGAGCCGGATCGCGTCGACGGCCGCGCGCAGGTCGCCGCGCACGAGGGTGAGGTCACCGGCCTCGATGGCCGCGTCCGTGCCGGTGCCCATCGAGAGGCCGAGGTCGGCCTGGGCCAGCGCCGCGGCGTCGTTCACGCCGTCGCCGATCATGGCGACGACCCGTCCTTCGGCCTGCAGCCGCTTGACGACGGCCACCTTCTCCGCGGGCAGCACCTCGGCCACCACCTCGGTGATGCCGGCCGCGTCGGCGATCGTCCGCGCGGCGCCTGCGTTGTCCCCGGTCAGCAGGACCGGGCGCAGGCCGAGCGCGCGCAGCCCGGCCACCGCTTCGGCCGAGGTCGGCTTGATCGTGTCGGCGACCACCAGCACCGCGCGGGCCACGCCGTCCCAGGCGACGAACACCGCCGTCGCACCACGGGCTTCCGCGGCGGCCTTGGCCTCGGCCAGGGTCTCGTCGATCGGCACGCTCCAGTCGGCGAGGAACGCGGCGCGTCCCGCGATCACCGCGCGGCCCTCGACGATCCCGGTGACGCCCAGCCCCTCGCTGTTACGGAACTCCTCCACACCCGGCAGCTCGCCGATCCGCTCGCGCGCACCGTCGGCGATGGCCTTCGCGATGGGGTGTTCGGACGAGTGCTCGACGGCGCCGGCGAAGCGCAGCACCTCGGCCTCGGTGGTCTCGCTCGCGACGTGGACTTCGAGCAGGCTCATCCGCCCGGTCGTGACGGTCCCGGTCTTGTCGAGCACCACGGTGTCGACGCGGCGGGTGGATTCGAGCACCTCGGGTCCCTTGATCAGGATGCCCAGCTGCGCGCCGCGACCGGTGCCGACCAGCAGGGCCGTCGGCGTCGCCAGGCCCAGCGCGCACGGGCAGGCGATGATCAGCACCGCGACCGCCGCGGTGAACGCCTCACTCGCGTCGCCCCCGCTCGCCAGCCACGCGACCAGCGTGACCAGGGCCAGCACCAGCACGATCGGCACGAACACCGCCGACACCCGGTCCGCCAGCCGCTGCACGGCCGCCTTGCCGTTCTGCGCCTGTTCGACGAGCCGGGCCATCTGCGCCAGCCGGGTGTCGTCGCCGACGCGGGTCGCCTGCACGACGAGCCGGCCGCCGACGTTCACCGTCGCGCCGGTCACGCCGTCGCCCACCGCGACCTCAACCGGCACGGACTCGCCGGTGATCATGCTGAGGTCGACCGCGGAGCCGCCTTCGGCGACCACGCCGTCGGTGGCGATCTTCTCCCCGGGACGCACCACGAAGCGGTCGCCGACCCGCAGGTCGCCAACTGGGACTCGGAACTCCTTGCCAGCACGAAGCACCGTGACGTCCTTCGCGCCCAGGTCAAGCAACGCCCGCAACGCAGCACCCGAACGGCGCTTCGCCCGGGCCTCGAAGTAGCGGCCGGCGAGGATGAACGTGGTGACGCCGGACGCCACCTCGAGGTAGATGTTGCTGCTGCCCGAGCCCGGGGTGACCGTGAACTCGAAGCCATGGCGCATGCCGGTCATCCCGGCCATGCCGAAGAACAGGGCGTACAGCGACCAGAGCGTCGCCGCGGCCACGCCGAGCGAGATGAGCGTGTCCATCGTCGCGGCGCCGTGGCGCAGATTCGTCCACGCGGCGCGGTGGAACGGCCAGGCCCCCCACACGACCACCGGTGCGGCGAGCGTGAGCGAGAGCCACTGCCAGTTGTCGAACTGCAGGGCGGGGATCATCGCCAGCAGGATCACCGGGACCGTGAGGACGGCGGAGTAGATCAGCCGCTCACGCAACGGCCGGGTCTCGTCGTCCTCCTCCGTCGGCGCGGGCTTCTCCGGCTCGGGCTTCTGCGCCGTGTACCCGGTGGCCTCGACGACCCCGACCAGGTCGTCCACCGAGACCGTGTCCGGGAACTCGACGTGGGCCTTCTCGGTGGCGTAGTTGACGCTGGCCGTGACGCCGTCGACCTTGTTGAGCTTGCGCTCCACCCGGGCCGCGCACGACGCGCACGTCATCCCGCCGATGACCAGCTCGACCGTCCGAGGGGCGGTGTCCGCCGACGTGCTCATGCTGTCTCCCTCTTACGCGACGAGCCGGTAGCCGGCTTCGGTGACAGCCGCCGCGACCGCGTCCGCGGTGAGCGGCGCCTCGCTGGTGACCTTGACCAGGCCGGACTCCAGGTCGACGTCGACCTCCCGGACTCCCGCGAGCTCGCCGACCTCTTCCCGCACCGCGCCGACGCAGTGCGCGCAGGTCATACCCTCGACGGTGTAGGTAGCTTCAGTCATCGATCCGGCTCCTTCGGCAGTGGTCTGGCCCGATGACTTCTTTATACCCCTCCGGGGTACGGGTTTACCACCCGGCCCGGCTGTGGGGCCGGTTACCCGTCGCGGCAGACTGCGGGCATGCGGAAGATCTACGCGATCGGGATCGGCGCCGGCGACCCGGAGCACCTGACCGTCCAGGCCGTCGACCGGCTCAACCGGGTCGACGTGTTCTTCATGCTCGACAAGGGCGACGCGAAAGCCGACCTGGTACGGCTCCGTCAGGAGATCTTGGACCGCTTCGTGACGCGCCCTGGCTACCGGGTGGTGAGCGCGAAGGACCCCGACCGCGACCGCACACCGAAGGACTACCGCGCCGCGGTCGCCGACTGGCACCAGTCGCGCGCCGACGTCTACGAACGCCTGATCCGCGACGAACTCGCCGAAGGCCAGACCGGCGCGTTCCTGGTGTGGGGAGATCCCTCGCTGTACGACAGCACCATCGCGCTGATCGAGGCGGTGCTCGCGCGCGGGAACGTGTCGTTCGACTACGAGGTGGTGCCGGGGGTGAGCAGCATCTCCGCACTGGTGGCCCGACACCGCACAACGATGAACCAGATCGGCCGAGCCGTGCAGCTCACCACCGGCCGGCGCCTGGCCACCGGCTGGCCCGAGGGCGCCGACGACGTTTTCGTGCTGCTCGACGCGCACACGACGTTCGACCGGTTCGTGGACGCGGGCCTGGAGATCTACTGGGGCGCGTACGTGGGGACGCCGGACGAAATCCTGCGCTCCGGCCCGCTCGACGCCGCGCTCGCCGCGGAGATCAGCTCGGTGCGGGCGGAGGCACGGGAACGGCACGGGTGGATCATGGACACCTACCTGCTGCGCCGGCCGGCCTGAGCCGGGTCGCGGTCCCGCGAAAAGGGTCCGGATATGGCAGTAGGGCCCCGGGAGAACCGTTGCGGGTTCTCGACCGGGGCCCTGACTGTCAGGTAAAGTTCGGCGGCGTCCTACTCTCCCACAACCCTTCGGTTGCAGTACCATCGGCGCTACCAGGCTTAGCTTCCGGGTTCGGAATGGGACCGGGCGTTTCCCTGGCGCTATAACCACCGAAACACTACGAAACAACACAC